>CAZLOF010000154.1:0-9179 GCA_964560745.1 uncultured Thermoflexus sp. | reverse complement strand
AAAGTTTGCAACGTTGGGTTGGCAAAGCCATCACTGGCGAAGTGACAATTGAATTGCGACGCGGCGATGACTATAGCATTTTAAATACCACTGGGCCACACCTCACTTATCATCCAGAGCGCTTAACGATGGAGAGTGGTCAGGGTGAATTTGGCCCCGCTGATCGCATCGGTCAACTCACCATGCGTAACCTCGATATTGCCGACAGCCGCGAAAAATTGGCTGTATATGCCAACGCTGGGGTGCTCAATATTGAAGGTGGTGCTGAATTAGGCTTGATTGAAAGCGGACAATAATTCGTTATGCAAAGTCGTTCGTTTCGCCCCATCGTCATTTTTTTGATTGGTGCTATTACCGCTAGCCTGTTAGGCTATGGTGTATGGGCAGCACGCCCATCGTTATGTGCGGCCCCAAGCCCGCTCAAAATTATGGCGGTGGGCGATTCGATTACGGCGGGCGTACAGGGCAATTATCGTGATTTGCTGTGGAACAAGTTAACAGCAGGGCGGGTTAAGTCTACATTTGTCGGGCCTGTAGTAGATGAAACAGCAACTAACCCAGCCGCCCAAGCCCACTTAGGCCTCTATGATCGCCGCATTAATGATTTGCTACCACGAATGCGCGAAGTTACGGCTCAATATCAACCTGATGTCATTTTGTTTATGATGGGCACAAATGATGCGCAACGCTATGATATTGAGCCTTCGGCCAAAGACCTTGAAGCGGTGATTAATCGTATTTATGAAGGAAAACCAAATGTCGCTTTGTTTATTGCTTCCGTTCCACCCATTAATAAAGAATTGGCAAATCAATTGGTCAAAATTTTGAATAAATCAATTAGCGATATTGTGTTGGCACGCAAAAAAGCTGGGGCGCAAATTTATTTTGTTGATCAACACAGCGTTTTAACAGTTGATGATCTTTTTGATGGCATTCACCCAAACGCAAATGGGTATGAAAAGATCGCAAACACATGGTATCAGGCAATGTGTTCAACTTTAGGGCGCTAACATACCCCAAAATGTAAAAGCGAAGAGAATGCCCAAAGGCAAAAGAGCAAATGGTATGAGAAATCTTCAGTTTAACAACAAAGGCAAAGCGAAATTGGTTGGAGTGATTTTAGCGGTCACAGCGCTGATCATGCTCGCCCAAAATCAACAACCTGATGTTGCTCGCGCAGAATTTTCACCCAATGCAGACACAGCAACGCCAACGGCTACGTTAGCAGCCCCAACCGCAACATCGACCACTGCGGCTGCCGGCACTAGCACCCGCACGCCGACTGCATCGCCAACCATCTCATTTGCACCAACATTAACGCATACACCGACCCCAACATCAACCCCAACCCCTTCGCCTACTGGGCCAACCCCAACGCCAAGCCGCACCCCATTACCAACTCCAACCGATACACCAACGCCAACGAACACACCCACTAAAACGCCAACTCCAACCAACACACCAGTGCCAACGGTTACACCCGTGTTTAATCCATTGTGTCCAGTGCCTTCGTTCAAATTCAATATTATGCCGTTGGGCGATTCGCTGACTTATGGGGTAAAGGCCATCCCTGGGGTGGGCAGTGGCGGATATCGTGCAAATCTGTGGGATAGCTTAACACGCAGTGGGATGCAGCTTGACTATGTTGGCTCTCAGCAATCATCGACCGGCAACAAGCCACCCGATTATGACAATGAGGGATACCCGGGGGCATTTATTTATACCATTAATGATGGTATTGATCATACATTTGAGGTTTTAGAAAGTTATGGGCAAAAACCACATTTGGTATTGCTCATGATCGGCACAAATGACATGCGCGACTATGACCAAACGGTTCGTGCGCGTGATAATTTAAATGTCCTCATCAGCAAAATTTTAAGCAAAGACCCTCAAATTGCTATTGTCGTTGCGCGTATTCCCAGAAGCACAGGCATGTATGATTATGATTTATTTCGCTATTACATCGACGATATCATCCCCACAGTCGTGAGCGAGCGGGCAGCCCAAGGCCGAAATATTCGTGTGGCAAATATGTATGAGGCAGTCAATTTCCCTGCTGATATGGTGGATGGTGTTCATCTAAGCGATTATGGCTACAGCAAAATTGCCAATGAATGGTATCCGGCCGTTTGCGCGGCGATGGCGCAATATTTAAACGCCACACCACCCGCAACCGCAGCGCCAACAGCCACGCCTACCAATACCCCCGACCCCAATGTTACTTCAACACCTCAAATTGCTGGGCCGGTTTGGCTATCATTGGTGTTAAGCCAACAAACGTTTGACCCTAACGCAACGGCTACGGCCACGCCCGTTATCACGATTACTGAAACCAGCACCGCGACACCAAAACCCACTCAAACACCTGTTCTTCAAACATCAACACCAACGTTACCTCCAACCGAAACACTCATTCCAACGGCAACGCCCGAAACAGACGAAAATACAGAAACGGTTACCCCTCAGCCCGAAACACCCACAGCGACCCTAATGCCTATAGAAACAGTCGCCCCAACAGCACCGGCTGGCCCCTTGTTTTTGTCATTTGTGCTGAATAATATAGGTGAAACTGAAACACCGACAGCAACCATTGCGCCAGCAAGTGCAACCATTACCCCGACCAAAGCCAAATAATAACTTGCCCAAGTTGAGACTTTTTTACGTGGCAACTTATGATTTACCCTGTAAAATCTCATTACGATGGCTTTTTTTGATCTACCACTCGACAAGTTAGAAAGCTACTTGCCGACTCGCACCGAACCGAACGACTTTGACGCTTTTTGGGCGAAAACATTGCGCGAAACACGGCAATTCACCCTAAACCCGCAATTCACCCAAATTGATATTGGGTTGCGTACCGTTGACACCTATGACGTTACCTTTAGCGGCTATGGTGGGCAACCTGTTAAAGGTTGGTTTATTGTGCCACATGCGGCCAAAACACAGTTGCCGTGCATGGTTGAATTTATTGGCTATGGCGGCGGGCGCGGGTTTCCATTTGATTGGCTAACTTGGGCCAATGTTGGTTACGCGCATTTGGTGATGGACACCCGTGGACAAGGCAGCACTTGGAGCATCGGCGACACGCCCGACCCAGAACCAGATGGCTCTAATCCGCATATTCCGGGGTTTATGACACGCGGTGTGCTTAACCCAAACAGCTATTATTACCGCCGGGTGTTTGCCGATGCCGTGCGGGCGATTGAAACGGCGCGGGCAAACCCACAGGTCGATGCCTCACGGATTGCTGTGACTGGCGGCAGCCAAGGGGGGGGCATTGCGTTGGCCTCGGCAGCATTAATGCCCGATGTGGTTGCGGCGCTGCCAGATGTGCCATTTTTATGTCATTATCGCCGCGCCACCGAAATTACCAATTCGGCCCCTTATAGCGAAATTGCCCGCTTTTGCCAGCGCCACCGCGACAAAATTGATACCGTATTTAACACCTTGTCTTATTTTGATGGGGTTAATTTTGCCACCCGCGCCCATGCAAACACTCTATTTTCAGTTGCGTTGATGGACGATATTTGCCCACCATCTACCGTATTTGCCGCCTACAACCATTATGCAGGGCCAAAACAAATAAAAATTTGGCAATATAACAACCACGAAGGTGGTCAAAGTTTCCCAAACGCTCGAAAAAGTTAAATTTATGCGAGCAATGTGGCAATAATTACAAATTACAAATTATGACTCGTGACTCATGATTGATAAGTCACGAGTCACAAGCCACTTTTCACTTTCTACTTTGCACTTTCCACTTTATAAAATGCAGTTACTTCAACTCACCCCCCAATATCATGAGCGCGTATGGGGAGGGCAACGCTTGCGCCCCGCCCAACCGCCTATCGGTGAAGCATGGTTGGTCTATGAAGGCAATATCGTCACCAATGGGCCATTTGCCGGCCAAACCTTGGCGGCTGTAACTGCCCAACACGGCGAAGCGTTGCTTGGCAAAAAAGCAATGGCACAAACTGGCCTGCGTTTCCCATTGCTTATTAAATTACTCGATGCCGCCGATTGGTTATCGGTGCAAGTTCACCCTAATGACGCACAAGCCATTCGCCTAGAAGGCGCAGGGCAAATGGGCAAAACCGAGGCGTGGCATGTGTTACAAACCGAGCCGAATGCACGGCTTATTGCAGGTGTAAAAACAGGCACAACCCAAACCCAATTAGCCGCGGCCATTCGCGATGGCAGCATTCTCAATTGGGTGCAATTTCATGATGTTATGGCTGGCGATACGATTTTTATGCCAGCCGGTAATATACATGCCATCGGCCCCGGCATGTTAATTTATGAAGTGCAGCAAACCTCAGATATTACCTATCGCGTATTTGACTGGAACCGCCCTGTCACAACTGGGCGCAAGTTACATATTGAGCAATCGGTAGCAGTCAGCGACCCGAATGGCACAGGCGATTTACGCCATTCGCCCGTAATGCACCCAACCGACCAAGCCGAATTGGTGCAGTGCCCTTATTTTAGGCTTGATCTCATCACAAGCCAAGCTGAGCTGCTGCAATTAAACACACAACAACTTAGTTTTCACGCCATCACCATCATCGAAGGCTGCGCCGAAATTACTTGCGCTGATGAAAAAATAACATTAAACCGTTTTGAAACAGTTGTTGTGCCCGCCGATGCCGGTGAATATGCATTAAACCCAATTCAACCATTTCGGGCGTTAATCTCAAGAATGAGCCTTTAAAGCCGTGAGCCATGAGCTTTAAGCCAAAAGCTCATGGTTCATGGCTCACGGCTCACTAAAAGACCGGCGTCTCGTGATATGCGCCCCATAGCTCGCGCAACGCATCGACGATTTCACCCATAGTGGCATAAGCCTTAACAAGTTCAATCGTGATTGGCATCAGGTTCTGGGTCGGGTCTTGAGCCACAGTGCGTAATTCATTCAGTAATTGGGCGACGCGAGTATTGTCTCGATTTGCCTTAACCGCGTTCAATTGCTTCATTTGGCGGGTTTGCAATGATAAATCAATCGGGTGAATCTCGAAACTGGTTTTTTCTTCGGCATCCACATACTTATTCACACCCACCGAAATCTTCTCGCCCTTGGCCTTGCGTCGCATCACCTGATAGGCTGTATCGGCAATTTCTTGCTGAAACCAACCATCTTCGGTCGCCTTAACGGTGCCGCCAATACTGTCGATATGATCAAGCACGGCAAAAATTCGTTTCTCCATCTCATTGGTCAGCGACTCAACATAATAACTGCCGCCTAATGGGTCAACCACTGCTGTAACATTGGTCTCCTCGGCAATAATTTGCTGTGTGCGCAAAGCCAATTTTGCCGCCTCTTCAGTTGGCAAGGCATAGCTTTCATCAAAACTATTGGTATGCAAACTTTGGGCACCGCCCAACACCGCCGTTAAGGCTTGAATCCCCGTGCGCACTAAATTTAAATAAGGTTGTTGGCGGGTCAGCGTAATGGCTGCTGTTTGCGCATGAAAACGCAGCCGCATCGACTCGGGGTTTTGTGCGCCAAATCGCTCGCGCATAATTTTGGCATACACGCGGCGCAAGGCTCTAAATTTCGCAATCTCCTCAAAAAAATCGGCCTGTGAGGTAAAAAAGAACGACAAACGTGGCGCAAACTCATCCACATTCATCCCCGCCTTCGTTATCTCAGCAACATAAGCAATAGTGTTTGCCATTACAAAGGCCGCTTCTTGAACTGCATTTGCCCCAGCCTCGGCAATGTGATAACCGCTTAGGCTAATCGGGTTAAACCGCTTCATATTGCGAGCTGCCCACATAATGTAATCACGACAAATTCGCACCGATGGGCGAATGGGGTAAATCCATTCTTTCTGAGCTTGATATTCTTTTAAAATATCGGCCTGAATTGTGCCGCTCATTTTATTAAGGTCATAGCCGCGTTTTTGCCCCAGCGCAATATACATCGCATACATAATCCAAGCCGTTGGGTTAATCGTCATCGATACGCTAATTTTTTCGAGATCAATCCCCTCAAACAATGCCTCCATATCGGCCAGCGTATCAATTGCTACACCCTCAACCCCCACCTCACCATCAGCCATTGGGTGATCGCTGTCATAACCCATCAACGTCGGCATATCGAAGGCAGTCGAAAGCCCAGTTTGCCCCTGCGACACCAAATATTTAAAACGCCGATTGGTATCATCACCTGTGCCAAAACCAGCAAACATTCTCATCGTCCAATTGCGCCCACGATACATATTTGGGTAGGGGCCGCGTGTAAATGGGTATTGGCCGGGCAAGCCAATTTCCGATTGTGGGGTGTCGGCAATGTCTAACGGTGTATACAAACGTTTAAGCGGAATCCCAGATTCGCTTTCGTAGTGGGCTTTTTGCTCTGGCGCACGGCGCAAAAAATCACTTAGCTCGTTGTTTTCCCACAAATGCAATTGCTCAGCAAATACAGCTTGTGAGTCATGACCATTCTTACCGTTTACGTTAGCGTTAACTTTTGACGACAAAAAAATGTCCGCTGACATGGACACCTCCTAAAATAAATTGATTAATCGATTATATCCTGCGAAGCCAATAAGACATCCCATGTCAAATCTGGGGTTTGGCAAAAGGTATAGCGCACGAGCAAACCGGCCTCATTTACCCAAAACTGTGAGGCAGCGGTGTAATTGCCCCCCACATACTCATAACGCTTAACACGATGCCTATGACCAGCCACGTCTATTTCGGTCTGCGCTACCAATGTTGCTTGGCGCGGGTCTAACTGCGCCGATAACAATAACTGTGCATTATTTGGTTGATGAATCCACGGCACCAATACAGGGCAAAGGTCATGTGCAGCGTTCAATTTGGCAAGCACGGCCCCATAAAAAACACGCATCAGGGGTGAAATAACCAGATTGGGCGGGCGAGTAATCATGGTATTTGATTCAACACCATCAATCATGCGCCACACTTGAATCATTGATTGGTCGATAGTATAAATAGCCTGAGCCGTTTGCACCGCCCCGGGTGTATTGTTGACCCAATCAATTCGAAATTGGGTAATATCGCTCAAATTAGGGCCAAATGCCTCAACTTTAATACGCGAGCCAAAAACAGTTGCATCGCGTTCAGCCCGAATAACACACGCGCCTGCAATCTGTTGATCAATTGACCACGATTCACGAATCCCCGTCGCCACCCCATTTCGTAAATAAGAATAAGAACCCCTAAAAAGCATGTTGCAGCCTATTGTAATCGTTGCGTGACATTTGTCATCGCCTCATCTGCTAAATCACACTACGGACGCAAATCTACTGTGATATATTGCAAACGCTCATAATCCATCTTAATCTTAGTACGGAATAATATTGATGTCAGATCAAGCAACTAATCCCAAACAGTCGGAAAAACCGGCATGGATGTTGGCAAGTTCTGCAGATGATAGTAAAGCCGGATCGGGGACACCCGCGCCAGCCCCTGCTGCATCAGCCGCACCCGCCAAACCTGCCGCCCCAGCCGCAAATGCAGCCCCAATGACGGTGGCTGAACGCGCACGTGCTGCGGCATTAGCCGCACAACAAGCCCGTGCCGGTGGTGCAGCCCCAACGCCAGCGGCCCCTGCCGCCGAAAAGCCTGCTGCGCCAAAGCCCGTTGCCGTGCCTGTTAGTGCACCGGCCCCAGCCGCAAATACTGCCGGGATGTCGGTTGCTGAACGTGCACGTGCCGCTGCTAAAGCCTCTCAAGCCGCCCGCGAGGGTGGTGCACCTGTTTCTGCTGCGCCTGCACCTGCTACACCTTCACCCGCTCCTGTCCCGAAACCGGCTGCCCCTGCTGCTGCATCAACAGCCGGTATGTCGGTTGCCGAGCGTGCTCGTGCCGCAGCTAAAGCGGCCCAATCTGGTGGCAGCCCTGCCCCTGCTAGCCCGGCTCCTATCGCAAAACCAGCACCAGCAGTTGCTGTGGCCCCAGCAGCAGCGTCCAAACCTGCACCCGTAGCAGCAGCACCCAAGCCATCTGCCCCAGCCGGCGGTGCGGCTGCTATTGCAATGCCAGCACGACCGGCCCCAGCGCCAGCAAAACGCGAAGAACCTGTTTATGTGCCGCCCGGTGGTGTTACCCGGCGCGAGTTCCTCAATTACATTTGGGGCGCATCAATGGTACTCTTACTCGCCGAAAGCGCTGTACTCACCTATTTGTTCTCATTCCCACGCTTCCGCGCTGGCGACTTTGGTGGCAAAATAGCGGTGGGTGTCTCAGAGTTTCCTCAGTTAAACGGAAATCCTGCCCCCAACAACGTTGGCAAATTTTGGATGGTAAGTACAGAGAAAGGCGTTATGACCCATTATAAGATCTGCACTCATTTGGGTTGCATCTATGGTTGGGACGAAAGCGCCAAGATTTTCTCTTGCCCGTGTCATGGTTCACAATTCCAGTATGATGGAACTTATCGCGCTGGACCAGCACCACGTGGTTTAGATCGCTTCTCATTCGAAGTCGTAGACGCAACCGACAAAGTGTTGGTAGAAAGCAAAGATGGTACTGCAATTGATTTGAAAAAATATCCTGATGCAGCCAAAATACTTGTCAATACAGGTAATAAAATAACAGGGATCGCTCGAGCATAATTTTGCGATTTAGTGATTTCGAAAAATGCGAAATCACCTCAAACAACTATGGCAATTATTGGTCAAAAACTTGTTAGCCAGATTCGTGAAACTGGCTGGAAAGCAACAGTCGCTCAACGCACTGATGATGCGTTTACACGATTTACCGCAGGCCTAACGTGGGACGATGTGCGTGGCATTTTGCGCGGCGACCCACCCGCCAAACCAAACCCACGTGTGAAACCTCACACTGAAGGCTTTTGGTTTCATATTCGTCCAACGTTTTATCATGAAGCAGTGACCACGTTGTACCCAACCTTCCGGCTTGGTTATTTATCTGCGCTTTTCTTCCTGATCGAAACCATCACTGGGATGTTCTTGATGATTTTCTATACGCCCTCACCAGAGCGTGCGTTCTCGAATATGATCGACATCCTCACCAACGTGCCCTTTGGCTCGTTTATGCGTGACTTGCACCGGTTAGGTGCCGAGGCGATGGTGGTGGTCGTAACTCTGCATATGTGGCGTACTTATATTACTGGTTCATATAAAAAACCGCGGCAATTTACTTGGTTTACGACACCGGCGGACAATTTTATTCGCTTTGCAATG
>CAZLOF010000153.1:0-9184 GCA_964560745.1 uncultured Thermoflexus sp. | reverse complement strand
TGCCCAATCAGATGTCATCACCTGCCATACGCCTTGGCTACCTGAAACAGTGGGCATGCTCACAGGGGCGCATTTTAGGCAAATGAAACCCGGCGCGGCCTTCATTAACACCGCACGCGGGGCGGTGGTGAATGAGCCAGAGATGATCGAAGTATTGCAACAGCGCCCCGATCTATTTGCCGTGCTCGATGTCACTTGGCCTGAGCCACCGCCACCCGAATCGCCGCTTTACGACTTACCCAATGTCTTTCTTACCCCCCATATTGCCGGTAGCATGGACACCGAATGTCGCCGCATGGGGCGGCTGGTGGTCGAAGAGCTAGACCGCTGGCTGGCTGGTCAGCCACTCAAGCACCTCGTTACCCCTGAATATGCCCGAGCCTTCCTTTAAAAATTACGAATTACGAATTACAAATTACGAATTTTGCAATTCGATTTGTAATTCGTAATTCATAATTCGTAATTCTTTATGATTCTTCCTGCACTTTGTTCTGTTACTTTTCGTAGTTTGTCGCCTGTTCAAATTGTGGCGTTAGCAGCCGAAGCTGGCCTGCATGGGATTGAATGGGGCGGTGATTTGCATGTGCCGCCCGGCAATATTGAAATGGCCGAAGCGGTGCGTGCCAGCACACTAAACGCAGGTTTGGCGGTGGCCGGATATGGCTCGTATTATCGGGTTGGCGATAACATTGAGGCTTCGGGTGCGCCGGGTGTGCCATTTGAAGATGTGCTAACGTCGGCCCAAGCCTTGGGTGCGCCATTTATTCGCGTATGGGCCGGGCGGCAATCATCGGCGCAGGCCAGTGGGGCTTATTTTGGTAATGTGGCAGTCGATTTAACCCGCATCGCCGAATTGGCCGCCGAAGCCCAGATTGCAATCGTATGCGAATTTCACCGCAATACAGTGGCCGACACCCTCAAATCGTCCATGGATTTGTTGGCGTGGGCGGGGCATCCGAATCTTTATTTGCATTGGCAACCCCAGACTGGTAGCCCAGTCGAGACCGGCATCAATGAATTGCGTGCATTTGCCCCCGTGTTATCGCATATTCATGTCTTTCAATGGCAGCTCGCGCCAAAACAAACTTGGGGCGTTAGCCGTCACCCCTTGGCCGAAGGGGCAACCGATTGGCGCACTTATTTGCATGAAGCCGATGCGATTTCACAGGATCAACAGCGTGATATCTTTGCCATGCTCGAATTTTTGCCTGAAGAAAGCAAGGATTGCTTAATGACAGAAGCGGCGACGTTGTTGGGGTGGATCGGGGAATAGGGGATGGGGGTCAGGGGTTAATCCCCATTCCCATTCCCTCCTCCTTTATAATTCGCCCGATGCTCGATCAACTGAACACCCTCGAACAAGAGGCATTGGCGCAATTAAGCGCCATTACGACCAACGACGATTTAATCGCTTGGCAAGGCAAATATTACGGCACAAAACGCAGCAAAGGCGCACTCGATGAAGCCATGACTTTGCTGGGCAAAGTGAGTAAAGAAGATCGCCCCGCCTTTGGCAAACGGGCCAACGAAGTAAAGCAAGGTTTGACCGCCGCCTATGAAGTAAAAAAAGGCGAGGTCAACCGGCTTGAGCTTGAAGCCAAAATGCGGGCTGGGGCCATTGACGTTACTTTGCCAGGCCGCCCGGTGCAACGCGGGCGTTTGCACCCCAGCACCCAAAATTTGCGCAATATTGCCAAAATCTTCGCCCAAATGGGTTTTGAAGTTTACCGCTCACCCGATATTGAGACCGATGAGATGAACTTTGAGTTGCTCAATATGCCGCCAGAGCACCCGGCGCGTGACATGTGGGACACGTTTTACACCAATGCACCCGGCGTGATTTTGCGCACTCACACCTCACCCGGGCAAATTCGCTCAATGCGCGAATTGGGTGGCAACGGCACCAAACCCATTCGTGTCATCCTGCCCGGCATGTGTTATCGCTATGAACAAGTGACAGCCCGCAGCGAGATGCAATTTAACCAAGTCGAGGGCATCGCCATTGGGCGCAATATTACACTGGCCGACTTAAAGGGCGTGATGGGTGAATTTGGGCGGCGCATGTTTGGCGGTGATGGGCAAATTCGTTTTCGCGGCAGTTATTTCCCATTCACCGAGCCAAGTGTCGAGGTCGATGTTTATCTTGGAACCGCTACCCCACAGGCGCGTATGTTGACCAAAGGCACGGGTTGGTTAGAGATTTCAGGGGCTGGCATGGTGCATCCCACCGTGCTAGAAAATGGCGGCTATGACCCACGTGAATGGTCGGGCTTTGCCTTTGGCATGGGGCCAGAGCGGGTGGCGATGCGTTTGCATAACATCAATGACATTCGCAATTTCTGGGCCAACGACTTGCGCTTTTTAGAGCAGTTTTAATAGTAATGCTTAGTAGAGACGCACCGGTGGTGCGTCTTTGATGTGGCCTGAACAAAGACGCACCACCGGTGCGTCTCTACATCTACTTCTACCGCTGGGCATAAAGATTCGATCATTTTATTTATAGGATAAGCTTTACCCCCTAATATTCTATGTTCATTCCACCCATTCACCCATCTCAGGTTGTTGCCCCTAGCCGCGAAGTTTACGCCTACATGGGTGATGCCAATATCACTGCGATGATCCATGATCTTTATCGCGAGCTAGAAAAATCGAGCATTCGCGGCATGTTTTCGGCAGATATGCACGCCGCTGCCGAAAGATCCGCCCTGTTTTTTATTGGTTTATTAGGCGGGGCACCGCTGTATCATGCCAAATATGGCAACCCAATGATGCGGGCGCGACACATGCCATTTCCCATCAACCAAGCTGGGCGTGATGAATGGCTGGCCTGTTTTGAGCGTGTGCTTGATCGCGCCGTTGCAAATTACAATTTCCCAGCGCAACATTTGGCCGGTTTCCGCGAATTTTTGCGCGGCTTTTCGCTGTGGATGATGAATAGCGAATAATATTGCTGATCATTTACGATTAAGATAACAGCTTTAATCGTAGCTTCTCAATAATGAGTGATAAAACAAGTTTTCGCCGAACTCACTATACCCTCATCCCCCCGGGGGATGAGGGTATAGTGAGTTCGGCATGATATCTTTTTAAATTGCCCCTATTTATTGATAAGATACCAAAATCGGCAAATCATAAATCGCTTAATTTTCAATAAATTCACGCGGCACAAGCACCCGCAAACATTGCGGCAACACCGAAAATTTCATCGGGGTCAAGCCAATCGGTTCAGCATCCACATGCACCGGCAAAGCCGGGTCCGCCTCGATGCTAATCTGTTTGCACTGGCGATAAACCACATCGGGGTCTTGGGTATGCGTGCCCAATAGCACCCCAGCCATGTGCTTTAGATATTGCGGCGGGGTATTGCCCGCAAACAAATGCACATCCAATAACCCATCGGTAATGTCAGCATTTTTAGCCAGTGGAATATGGGCATACAGGCGAATATTGCTAATGGCGATAAACCACGCATCATTTTCAATCACCTCATCATCGAGCCGCACCCGCACCCGCGCCCCGGTATAACGCAAACCAGTGCGCACCCCCGCCTCGGCAAAAGCCAACCCACCCGCCCAACGTTTGAGGTCAAAATGCACCTCTTGGGTGATGAGCGCATCTAACCCGATGCCGGCCCACAGCAAAAAATAACGACTGCCTGCTTGACCCAAATCAGCCAACATTGTCACCCCATTGATGAGGGTGTCGGCAGCGCTTTTAAAATCGCCGGTCAGTTGCGGGAATGAGGTAATGCCAACCTCACGTGCCCACACATTGGCAGTGCCAATGGGCAACACCCCGAGCGTGACATGCGGGTTTTGCCGCACATCCATACCGTTAATGACCGCATTGATCGTGCCATCGCCCCCAGCCGCCACAACAATTTCGGCTCCGTCAGCAATGGCCCTACGGGTCAGTTCCTCGGCCCCTATCTCAATCGTTGTTTCATAAAGTGCTGTGCGCCACCCCGCAAATGCCAGCCGCCCAATGGTTTGCTCCATACCGTTGCGCACATTTCGTTGCCCCGCCACGGGGTTATAAATAATGGCGGCATTTTTATAGTATTGTGATGACATGCTTTGCGGGGCTAATGTTACCATTACAACGATATAGTGCCCAAGGATGTAAGGCTATCAAATTTTTAAGAAAATAGGGAATCTTAATCCACATTACGCAAAATTTAATGATAAAATATCCCCCGCAAATCAAATAGGGGTCATGGCGAAACAGGCAGACGCACAAGACTTAAAATTTTGGGGTGAGAAATCACCGTGTGGGTTCGATTCCCACTGACCCCACTGCTTTTTTTGCGTTTACCATCCTCACTATATTTTTATTCTCTTGTTTTAATCTTTCAAAGACGCGCCGATAGCGCGTCTCTTTGAAGTATTAGCCCCTATTCAGCACTCATGCGCTGTGTCATCCTTGGCAAGGCACTTGCACAGGAGATATAGCGCACCTTATAAGGTTGTGCTACATCTGTCACTCTCTCTTAAAGCGACTTATGAATCTTGCAAAACCAAAGCCAAGGTTATATAAGTCGATTTTTAACTCCCAATTGGGACTGACGATATCTTTTCAATAATTGGGAAGAAACCCCAAAGATATCATGTTGAAACCACCCTTTCTATTTTCTATACAAAATTTAAGAACACATGTCCAGTATAATAGCCCCTCGATTGCGCGGTGAGTGTGCGAGCAACCAATAGCATCAGGAGATGATCAGTCAACTAACTTTAACGGACAATCCCATCCGCCCACCTTTCGGCGGGTTTTAGTGCTCAATGCCACCTATGAGCCGCTCAGCGTCGTTTCAATGCACCGCGCTGTAAATATGTTGCTTGCTGACCGCGCCGAAATGATCGAAGCCAGCGACGAAAAAATTCACAGCTTACACCTCACCATCGACGCGCCCTTAGTCATTCGCTTGCGTTATTATGTGCGTATTCCGCGCAATCTGCCCATGCCGTTATCACGTCGGGCCATCTTAACCCGCGATAATCACACCTGCCAATATTGTGGGCGGCAACCCGGGCGCGAAGAATTAACCATCGACCATGTGTTACCACGCTCACGCGGGGGGCGCACCGATTGGGAAAATGTGGTGACAGCCTGTGGCGAATGTAACCGCCGCAAAGCCAATAAAACCCCAGACGAGGCGCATATGCCCTTGCTCAGCCAACCCATTCGCCCACGGTTTTGGGCGATGGCACTTGCCACCATTGGCGGGCACGAAGCTTGGCGCAAATATTTGCGCACCTAACCTACTTGCCTTTTTATGACATCAAATTTCACCTTGCGGCCTGAGCAACGTGCCATCTGCGCCTATACCGGCGGGCGAATGGCGGTGTCGGCGGTGCCGGGCAGCGGCAAAACCTTCACCTTGGCGGCTTTGGCGGTGCAATTGCTAAAAGCCCAGGCCAGCCAATGGGATGCCTTAAGCGATGTGCAAGATGAGCGTGAAATTCTTATCGTCACGTTCACCACGTCCGCCGTCGATAACATCCGCAGCCGGATTCGGCGATTATTGGCCGATGAAAAACTACCCGATGCGGGTTATCGCGTGTTGACCTTACACGGGTTGGCCCACCTTATTTTGCGCCAACGCCCCGATTTGGCTGGCATGAGTGTCGATTTTCAAATCGATGATGAATTATCGGGCGGGCAAGCCATGATCGATGCGGTGCGCTGGTTTACCCACATCGCCGCGCCCGATTTTTGGCAAAGTTTTGTGCCAGCCGATCTCCCTGTTCCCAAACGCGAACGCGCCCTAGAGCAATGGCGCAAAGCCACCGAGCGTATCGCTCGCGAAGTGATCCGTTTAGCCAAAAACCTACGTTTAAGCCCCAAAGACCTCATCAAAGAAAGATTGGGGATGACGGATTGGGAATTGATCTCGCCCTCGCCTCAATCCTCAATCGCCAACCCGCAACCCATCATCCTCAACCCTTCTTCCTTCCTCGGCATTGGGGCAATGATTTATGACCGCTATGAAAAAATCTTAAATTTGGGCGGGCGGCTCGATTTTGATGATTTAATTTGGCGGGCCATTATGGCGCTCGAAAACGATGCCGGTTTTCGCGCAAAATTGGGGCAACGTTGGTGGGTTATTTTAGAAGACGAAGCCCAAGACAGCACACCCTTACAAGAAATCATCTTAAATTTAATTTCTGGGCACGATCAAACCAACGCCAAAACACCCCAAAACACCCGGTCACAAAATTGGGTGCGGGTCGGCGACCCCAATCAGGCCATCATGACGACGTTTACCGCGTCAGATACGCGCTTTTTTCGCGAATATACCGCGCGGCCCGATGTCACGGCCCTGCCGCTCTCGCAAAGTGGTCGCAGCGCCCAAAATATCATCGATATGGCAAATTGGCTGGCGAGTTGGGCGGTTCATTCACACCCAGAGCCAGAAGTGCGCCTAACCGCTCTGAGCGACACGGTGCAAAT
Source organism: uncultured Thermoflexus sp. (assembly GCA_964560745.1). Classification (GTDB taxonomy): domain Bacteria; phylum Chloroflexota; class Anaerolineae; order J036; family Brachytrichaceae; genus AQU-03. Next base: position 2,731 of record CAZLOF010000153.1, on the reverse strand, counting down.
TCACCCCACCCAACCCGATGATGCTCAGCCCAACCCACCCAACGACAAATCGATCATTCATATTGAAACCTATGGGCATAGCGACGAAGAAAGTGAGAAAACGGCCCTGAGTGCCATCCGCTTTATATTGCGCCATCGGCAGCGTATGGCGGCAAATAACGACGGCACGACAGGCGCTTTGCCAACCTGCGCTATTCTCGTGCCCACCAATGCCTTTGGTGATCAAATTGTAGAAGCCTTGGCTGATCTCGAAACCAAACATTCACCCGGCCAACCCATCTTTCAAGACCAATTAAAAAATTCGCAAGCCGTGCGCAATGTGGCCGATGTGCTGGCCAAGGCCGTCAAATTTTGCAGCACCCCAACCAATGTCAACACCTTAATTGAGCTACGCGAAGCCTTGATTGCGCTGAATATTGGGGTGGCGCGCGGCAACGAAGCCGCCGACAAACGCCTAAAAACGCTGTTGCGCAGCGCCAAAATTGAAAGACTGCTTTTTCCATCGCCGCTTAAAGAGCCAGCCATTTCAGACAAAGTGACCGTCACCGACAAAGAGCTGGCCGACCTTGCCATTTTGGCCGAACGCGCCGCAAAATGGGTGCGGGCCAGTGTGTTGCCCATCGACCAAATTATGTTGACGATTGCACAAGATTTGCTCACCCACAAAGATATTGGCACAACAGGCCGCAATCGTAGCGCAAACGATGCCTTGAGCGCCTCGCATGAGAATGATTTGGCGATTGCCCACAGTTTGGCCGTTAGTATGCGGCGTTACGCCTCGATTAACCCATCGGCCCAATTGGGTGATTTAGCGCTGCAACTCGAAGAAATTGCCAACAACCGCAAAAAATATCTGAGCAATTCGCTCATCGAGTCGGGGTTTGCGCCCGTGCCCGGCCTCATTACCGTTACCACCATGCACAAAGCCAAAGGCTTGGAATGGGATCGGGTGTATTTGACCAGCGTCGATATGCAAGAATACCCACACGATGCCAGCAGCAATGATTGGCGTGGGCAATTATGGTTTTTGGGTGGGCGTGACCCCGCCACCGAAGCCCGTAAAGAATTGGAGGCTTTGGCCAAACACACGCCGGGTGAACATTTTACACTACCGTCGCCCGAAATGCTCATCCGCGAGGCGCGTCTCGAATATATTTCAGAGCGTCTGCGGCTGCTCTATGTCGGCATCACGCGCGCCAAAACCGATTTGCAGATTAGCTTTAGCCGCAAACGTGGCGAAAACCCGCGTGATCAGGCTTTGGCGTTGCCGATTCAGTTGTGGCAGCGGGCATAATTTATCGCTATACTCATCACCCTCATGAAGATTGAATTTTCAGCCATCCAAAACTTAATTATCGATATGGATGGGGTACTGTGGCACGGCGACAAAGCCCTGCCGGGCCTAATCGACTTTTTTGCCACGCTACGCGCCCGCAATATCAAATTTGTGATGGCAACCAACAACGCCGGCAAAACCGGTGATGAATATGTCGCAAAATTAGCCAAACATGGCGTAAGCGTCTCGCATGATGAAATTTTGACCACGCCCCAAGCGTCGGCGCACTATTTATCCATTCACAAACCCGATGCCCGCATCTATGTGGTCGGCAGCCCCAGCTTGGCCAGCGAATTAAGGGCTAAGGGGTTGACCCTGGTTAGCGAAGCCGAGGCCCAAACCGCCGATTGTGTGGTGATGGGCGGCATTGTCGGCAACTTGACCTATGAAAAGCTGGCCGAGGCTTGTTTGCTCATCCACGCTGGGGCCATGTTTATCGGCACAAACCCCGATCTCACTTTTCCGGGTGAGCGCGGGGTGATCCCGGGCAATGGTGCATTGCTCGAAGCCTTGCGTCTGGCGACTGGGGTTGCGCCCCTCATCATCGGCAAGCCGGAGCCAGAAATGCAAGTGCAAGCCATGCAACGCATGGGCGGCACGCCAGCCAACACCGCCGTCATTGGTGACCGCCTCGACACCGATATTTTAGGGGGCCAACGCGCCGGGTTATGCACCATCATGGTGTTAACCGGCATTAGCAACCGTGCCGAAGCCGAAAATGGCCCTATTACACCCGACTATATTGTGGATGACATTCGGGCTATTACGGCTAAGTTAATTGCGCCTACATGCTAAAATTAAGGGGTTCCAGTGGGTTTATATCTTTTAGGCTAAAAAACAAAAATGCCTTAGTGCTATTTTTAGATAACACCCAGAATCTGCTTTTGTAAAGAAAATGAAATTGCAACTTATCGATCAAAACCGCAACACCCCGCACTTAATGGGTGTTTTTTTTATCGCCGTTCTGCTTATGCTAAGCGCATGCAGCCCAGCCACGCCGGCTGTGCCACCGGCTGCCATCATCACAGCCCCCGACCCAGCCACCGCACTTGCCGCAGGTAAACCCACCCAAATTTCGGGCAAAGTGAGCGGCAGCAATGTGAAATCGGTTGATGTGTTTGTAAATGGCAATAAATATGCAACGGTCAACCAAACCATCACCCCCAACGAATTTCAAGTTTCAGTGCCTTGGACCCCAGAACAAGGCGGGGTGCAAATTGTGCAAATTAAAGGCTTAAATGACAAAGGCGAACAAGTTGTGCAAACCTCTGTCATTGTAAACGCGCAAGCCAGCGCCCCAGCGGCCAATGCACCGGCACCAGCCCCTGCCGCAACCACTGCGGCACCCGCATCCATTGCTCAACCCACCCCCGCCGCTGCCGCCACATCTGCAGC
>CAZLOF010000152.1:0-9248 GCA_964560745.1 uncultured Thermoflexus sp. | reverse complement strand
CACTAACCTCGCCACCAATTTCGGCAATAGCGGTGTTAGTTTGGCTTGCTTGCGCGGCTCGTGTGGGTGCAGATGCCCAGCAACTTCAAGTTGCTGGGCATCTATCTCGCCCAAATTTTGCATTGTCATTACACTAACACTTGTTGCCAGTTAAATTAGGGCAGAGTTTCGTGAACGTAGACGTAGACGTAAACGTTTACGTCTACGTCTACGTTCACGAATTACGCTCTGCCCAACCTAAATTTCGTCGACGTCGACGAGATTTAGACCGATTGAAAACCCATCAAGTCATCATCGCCCCACAATGAAATCACTCATCCCACTCCCCTTTCTTGCGCTGGCCCTGCTGCTTGCACAAAGCGCCAGCCATGCCCAACCGAGCGCCGCACCAACCTTGGCGGGCTGCCCGATGTTCCCCGCCGACAACATTTGGAATACGCGCATCGACAGCCTGCCGGTGCATTCGCGCTCAAGCGATTACATCAATGCCATTGGCGCAAATACCGGCCTACACGCCGATTTTGGCGCGGGGCTGTGGCAAGGCCAGCCGATTGGCATCCCTTATGTGGTGGTAAATGGCAACCAAGCCAAAGTGCCGGTCAGCTTTGATTATGCCGACGAAAGCGACCCCGGCCCTTACCCCATCCCCGATAACCCGCCGATTGAAGGCGGCGGCGATAAACACATTTTGGTGCTAGACAAAGACAAGTGTGTGCTGTATGAAACATGGAATACGCGCCGCCAAGGGGCAGGCTGGGCGGCGGGGTCGGGGGCAAAATTTGACCTGCGCTCGCACGCCTTGCGCCCAGAAACATGGACCAGCGCCGACGCGGCAGGGTTGCCCATTCTGCCCGGTCTTGTGCGCTACGACGAGGTCGCCGCGGGTGAAATCACCCACGCCATTCGCTTTACAGCCCAAAACACCCAACGCGCCTATGTGTGGCCGGCCCGTCATTACGCCTCGTCTACCCTCATCGCCACCCACCCACCGATGGGCATACGTTTTCGGCTCAAGGCTTCGGTCGATCTCTCACGGTTTTCACCTGAAGTGCAGGCCATTTTCACTGCGTTTAAACGCTATGGGCTCATTTTGGCCGACAACGGCAGCGATTGGTTTGTCAGCGGCGTGCCTGATTTACGCTGGAACGACGATGCGCTTAACGCGGCCTTCCGCGCCTTGCGCGGCTCCGATTTCGAGGCGGTTGACACCTCGCCGCTCATCCTCAGTAACGACTCCGGGCAAGTGCGCGACCTCAATAACCCCTCAGCGCCTACCGCTCTGCCAGCCGCTACCTCAACCCCAACCTCAACCGACACCCAACGTTCGCCTCGCGCTTGGCTACCGCTCATGAAAAAATGATCGAATCATGATGCGCAACGAGATGAGCCACCGGCGTATCTTAAAATTTACCCCGTAGCACAAATTACCCCCTTGACAAATAGACAATCTTCGATATGATTAATATCGATAAACTTCTATTTATCAAGACGAATGACAGACCCGATTGCATTTGCCAAAGCCATTGCCGATGACACCCGCCAGCGGATTATGAAGCTGTGTTGTTGCGAACGCTTGACCGTGACCGAGATCACGGCCAAAATGCAACTGACGCAGCCCACTATCAGCCACCATTTGGCAATTTTGCGCGATGCTGGTTTGGTCAATATCGAGCGTCAGGGTCGCGAAACCTATTATTCGCTTAACCAAACCTTTTTAACCGTGTGCTGTGGCACCCTCATGATGCAATTTGCACCCAATGAGCATGTGACCGCCACCGTAAAGCAGGAATTGTTGATGCCTGAATAAGTGTTTTTATTTACCAAAACACATAGATGAATATCTATGTGTTTACGTTAAACAAGCATAGCAAAATCGGCGAAAACCAAATTTTTGTAAAAATGAAAAATACACTTCCAACCCTCATTATTGGCGCAGGCCCCGTTGGCCTAGCCGCCGCGGCGCAACTTGAGTTGCGCAATCAACCTTATGTCGTGCTCGAAGCTGGCAAACAAGTTGGGGCCAGCATTCGCAAATGGGCACATGTGCCCGTGTTTTCACCTTGGCGTTACATGGTAGATGAAGCAGCGCGGGCGCTTTTGGCGCAAAGCAATTGGATCGCCCCAGATGACGAAGGCTACCCGACCGGCGGCGAATTTGTGTGTCAATATCTCGAGCCACTGGCCGCCGTGCCTGCCATTCACAAAAACCTGCGGCTAAACACCCGCGTAACCAGCGTGGCGCGGGTGGGCTACGACAAATTGAAATCACGAACGGGCAAAGCCCAGCGCGAAGATGCGCCCTTTATGGTGATGTTTGAAACACAAAACGATGATGGCAATCTCAGCGAAGGCCAATTGTTGGCCCAAGCCGTGATTGATGCCAGTGGCACATATGAAAGCCCCAACCCGTTGGGGGCCAGTGGTGTGCCAGCTTTGGGCGAACGGGCCAATGCCAGCCATATTTTTTATGGTATTCCGGCGGTTTTAGGCCAAGACCGCGCCCGCTATGCCAACAAACAGGTGTTGGTGGTGGGCAGTGGGCACAGCGCTTTCAATGTCATGCTCGAACTGGTGAAGCTGGCGCAAAGCGAACCTAACACCCAGATCGTGTGGGCCATTCGGCGCAATGATTTTGGGCAAATGTTTGGCGGCTTAAGCGATGACCAATTGGCGGCGCGGGGGGAATTGGGGGCCAATGTCAAACGGCTGATTGATGATGGCACGGTTAAATTGCATATGGGGTTTAAGATCGCGCAATTGGCACAGGTCGGCGCACAAGTGGCGGTGTCTGCTGATGATGGGCGGGTGGTGCAGGTTGATGAAATCGTGGCTTGCACTGGCTTTCGGCCCAATCTTGATATGCTGCGCGAGTTGCGGCTCGATCTCGATGATCGCAACGAAGCCCCGCGTGCCCTCGCGGGTTCCATCGACCCCAACTTGCACAGTTGTGGCAGTGTGCCGCCGCATGGCTATAACGAGCTAAAGCATGAGGCCGAGCCGGGCTTTTATATTGTCGGCATGAAGAGTTATGGGCGTGCGCCAACATTTTTGATGTTGACTGGTTATGAACAGGTGCGCAGTATCACGGCGGCGATTGCGGGTGATATGAAGGCGGCGCTCGATGTGCGTTTGGTGTTGCCCGAAACAGGCGTATGCAATGCCGGTTTGGGTGGCATCAGCACGTGTTGCTCGATTGATCCCACTATTGGGGCTACTGCCGAGCAAACCAGCGACTGCGGCTGTAATACTGGCTGCTGTGCTACGCCATCCGAATCTAAGGTGTCAAAGTTGATTTCGATTGATTCACTGTTTGGGCAATAGCAAATAAATCGGGTTTCCGAGCGCATTTTTCGACCTCAGCCACAAGTTGCGATTAGAAACCCGATTTTTATATAATAAAACAGCCGACGTATTTTGTACGTCGGCTGTTTTATTTTCCCCTAACCCACCCTCACGAATTAATAACGGTTCAACAATAGGTAGTTACAATGCGTTTTGCGATTGAATATGTGCGGTATGCAAGGCATGCAAAGTGCAATTCGTTGTTCTGCCCAACAACACCGGGACAAGGTTGCTTTATCCAAAGCCTGGACTATGTTTGCACATAGATTTATGTTCGCCACCGTTTTTAATTCGCTACCAACAAGCTTAAAGTAGATCTGATGTCCAGTTTGTGGCTTGAATTTGCACGTCTAACTGACGACGTTGCATCGCCAATTCATCCATTTGCGTCTGCAAGCCAGCCACATCAACCACTGTAATCATTTTAATCTCTGACAATGAGTACCGAGATACCGATTCATTGGCCGAATCCACAATTTTCTTGAGTGAATTCCAACGCATTCGCAAATGATCCCGTCGAGCGAGTGCTTCGGTCATCGAGCGGCCATCAGGCAAATGAACCTGCAAGTTGCTGGTATTGATCTTAACTACGATCGACTCTAATTGGGTTATTGCCTCATTTATCTGCGCGATGATTTTCATCGGGTCGAGAATTGGGTTATCACCCTGTTGCACTTTTGTATTTTCTTCGGCGCGTGTTTGCAATTCTGAAATACGTGTTTGCAAATCGGCACGGATGATGAGTGCTTCTGCGAGTTTCATATTTAACGGCTATCTCCTCTCATAAAATTTATATTTTTCATATAATTCTAGATATGTTACCGATTATATGAAGCGATTCGATAGTGTCAATATAAAAACCACTTTTGTCAAAAAAATGTCAAATTCGTCAAATGACACATTAAAAATCGGGTTTCTGAGCGCATTTTGCGGCTTCAGCCACAAGTTGCGATTAGAAACCCGATTTTTATTGCTTTTTTGCATAGCGTTGGCTTAAGCCACGCCCCAGCAGTACAAACAGCACCAAAATACCTTGAATGACCCCAGCCAATGCCGATTCGAGCTTGAGTTCGCTGGGCAAACGCAAGGCCCCGATGTTGAGTGCCGCGAAGAAGAAAGCGACGGGCAAGATGAAAACCGGGTTATAGGTGATCAACATCGCCACCAACAAACTGAGAAAACCGAGATTGCTGCTGATGCTGGGGATGAGGCGATGGAACACCGCCAAGACTTGCAGCGCACCAGCCAAACCAGCCAAAATGCCACAAATGGCAAAGGCGCTAAACAATTGACGGGTGGCGGGAATGCCAAGGATGAAGGAGGCGCGTAGATTGTTGCCCACCGCCCGCAAGCGTAACCCGTAATGGGTGCGCGAAATTAAGATGATGGTGACGATGAGGCCAAGCAGCGCAACCAATAAGCCAACCGGGCTAAGCTCGGTATTGCCTAATGAGCTTAACCAAATTGATTCATCGAAAGGCTGAGTTCCCGACATCGATGCCACGCCCGGGCGCTTCCAGGGGCCAAATACCAAATAAATAGCCAGACCCGTCGCCATAAAATTAAGACCGACCCCAGCGAAGATCTCATTCACCCGACCATAAACGTTGATGACCCCAAGCAACACCCCCCACAACATGCCGCCAACAGCACCAGCCAACATGGCAACAAAAATTGCAAGCCCGCCGGGCAGATCGGCGCTTTTTACCGATTCTTCAAACAAACGTAGCGCCCATGTGGCAAATACGGCCCCAACCACAATTTGTCCCTCGACCCCAATGTTATATAGCCCCGCATTGAAGGTATAAATGACCCCAGCCGTGCAAAGTAACAACGGAACGAGCGTAACCAACACCCGCGCCAGTTGTTCGCCATTGCCAAATGCCCCATCGAGCATGGTGCCGATCACGGTAAATGGGCTGTGCCCAGTGGTGAGAATAACGACGGCAATAACAACAAATGCGCCGATGAGTGAACCAAAACGATAAATGAGTGATTTTGACATAATTATTAGCGGTCAGTAGTCAGCAGTCAGATTATTTTTCATCTGACGACTGACGACTGACTACTGACCTACTTTCTCAAAATTTTCCGCCAATCATTTCGCCGAGTTTGCTAGCCGATAAATGTGAGGCGGGAATGGGGGCTGAGACGTTGCCGCCGCTAAAAACGATGACGCGGTCGCTGTATTCCATGATTTCATCAAGATCTGCCGAGGCGAACAAAATTGTGGTTCCTTGTTGGCAACGCTCGATCAATTGTTTCCAAATCCACAACACCGATTCAATGTCCAAACCGCGTGTCGGGTGCTCCATCAACAACAAATTGAGCGTGGCGGGCATGAGTGCAATTTGGGTGCGTTGTTGGTTGCCGCCCGATAGTCGTTCGACTTTAGAATTGGGGGTGCCGCGAATATTAAAGTGCGCAATTGCCGCCTTGGCTTTAGCATTCATGGCATTTTGGTCTAAAAACATGCCCGGCGCTGGGTTACGAATGGCCATATGATCTTGAATACTTAACCCAGCGACTAAGCCTTCGCGCAGGCGATCAGCCGGCACATAACATACGCCATTATCGAGGTATTGTTTGTATGGCTGATGGGTGAGGTCTTTGTTGTTAATATAAATTTGCCCCGCGACAGGCGCTTCGACCCCAGCACACGCCAAAATAAAGGGGCGCTGGCCGCTACCTTCTAGCCCAGCCAAGCCAATTACTTCGCCGCGTTGAATTTGCAAGTCGTTAATTGCAACGCTCAGGTTATCGCCTTTTAATAATACTTTTTTGAGGTGCAGTCCCACTTCGGGGCGGGCGGTGGCTGGCTTGTTTGGCAACGCCAACTCGCGCCCAAACATCAAATCGACCAATTGCCCCGATAAATAAGGATCGCCTTTTTTGACCGGCACACTGCCCATCACTTGCCCGCGACGCATTACAGTGGCATGATTACAGACTTCTTCGACATCTTCTAATTTATGCGACACAAAAATAACCGATTTGCCTTGCGAAGCGAGGGTGCGCATGGCGTTAAACAATTGGGTCTTTTGCGAGGCTGAAATGCCAGTGGTTGGTTCATCTAAAATAAGGGTGCGCACACCCAATGACAACAAACGTAATAATTCGAGTTGTTGGCGTTCGCCTACGGTTAAATTCCCCACCAATTCATTGGGGTCAAGTTTAAAATTAAATTGTTGGGCCAATTTGTCTAAATCTTGGGCCGATGTGCCGCTCGAAGGTGTAAAACGTGAGCGTGCCTGAAAATTTTCGAGCACAGTCAAGGCCGAAAAATCGAGTGGGTCTTGATGCAACATGCCAACGCCCGAACGTACCCCATCGATAGGCGTGCGTACATCGACCCGTTTGTCATCCAACAAAATTTCACCACTATCGCGGCTATAAAAGCCAGTAAGCATTTTGACAAGGGTGCTTTTACCAGCGCCATTTTCACCCAACAAACCGTGAATCGTGCCAGCTTCGACCAACAACGACGCATCGTTATTGGCATGTACAGCCCCGAACCGTTTATGAATATGTTTTAGTTCTACACGCATAATTTTTCTTTAACCGTTAACCACTGATAATTGCTCAAGCCCCATTTGCCGCAACCATGAGCGATAAGCGATGGCGGTGCGGTCGCTGCGCAAATGCAACTCAGATTGTAAATCAATTGGCAATAATTCCGGGCGCTGAGAACGCAAAATAGGCGCATCTTGCCAAAAGATGCTGTCTTGCCATGCCACTAATTCAGCTTCAGGTTGCTCATGCCCATAATTCATCGCCATCCACATCCACGCGGTGCTTTCAACCGGGCCATGTGGCAAAATCATCAAAATAAGACCAAAACGCGGGCCTGTGGATTCTTTGGCGAGATAAGCTGTGAGGGGACGCAGCGCCTTATAGGTATATTGCACCATCGCACCTTCGCCAGTGCCATAGCCGTTGGGTTGATACACCCTAACATTTTCGGCAATCACCCCTTCGGCGGTGGTTTTTACATCATAGTCGGCAATTTCGGGGCGGCTGCGCACCCCTAAAATATTTTCATGCACAAATGGAAAATGCCCGACATCTAGAAAATTTTCGACAATGCGCGGCCCGCTGGCATTAACATGATAGGGTCCGCACAAAATTTTGCGAAAACTCGGATCATCCCATTCGGGGAATTTAGGAATGTCGTAATGTGGCTCGCCGAGGCAGACCCACACCAGGTCATATTGCACCCGTACCGAATATGTTTGGGTTTTGGCCTTTGTCGGTGGGGTTTGTTCGGGGTGGGCTGGCATCAGCACACAGCGTCCTTCGGTGTTAAACGTCCAGCCATGATAGGGGCATTCGAGGCATTCGCCTTGAATTTTGCCCAATGACAATTGGGTACCGCGATGCACACACAAATCGCGCCATGCCATCACTTGCTCACCAACACGCCAAATGACTAAATCTTCACCCAATAGCCGCACCGCCAACGGGTTGCGTTCATTTAATTGACGTAAGCTGGCAACAGGATGCCAATCGTGGTTGAGAATCGGGTCTTGAATCATATTAAAAAATCCCCAGTTAATAGCGTTTCAAAACGAATTAACTGGGGATTTAAGCTCATTAAGTTATCTACTAAGCAAAGGTAAAAATAGAGGAACTGCCGATTTCACTATCCCCTTTCCAGCATAGCTGGAAAGGGGATAGTGAAATCGGCGAAAACCAAATTTTTGAGCCTTTTTTAGTATAACAATACAAAGATTACTTGCTCTTGCCTTCAATACCGCCGAGCAATTGGGGCAAATACCACATGTCAGTCAACTTGGCAGTTGCGCCGTCTTTCACAAACTCGGTGCCATCTTGGAACTTGATTGGGCCTTTTAAGAGGTTGATGCTACCATCGCCCAAGCCCTTTACAAATGCCTCGAAGCTCTTCTTGCTGTCTTCGGCCAAGCCCTTGCCATAAGCATAGTTAAAACCGCTCTTCTCGCGGTTACCGAGCAAACCTTCCCAATCGGGCGGCATACGCACAAAGGCTTGGGTGGCTTTGCCATCCATCGCCAATTTGATCTGGTTAGTATATTCTGGACCCCAGTTGTAATAAGCCACACCCGCACACACGGTGGGCTCAACTTCACAACCGGCGGGGTGACCATAGTGCACATACCATACCTTCTTGCCAGCTGCCGAGGCTTTCTTGGCCTGTTGAGCGGCTTCTGGGGTGTCGATTTGGCTCAAGATCACATCGTAACCACTGGCAATTTGGGCATCCACCACTTTGGTGGGGTCTTGGGTAACGCCGGGGATGTTGAACCAGAAGCCGATCCAATCAACCTTAAATTTGAGATCTGCCGCAGGCTTGCCGCGATATTTCTCCCAGCAATACTTAGCACCAAGGTAAGCCGATGAGGCATAGCGGCGGGTTTCTTCGTTGATGAGCGGCCCAAGGATGCTGATTTTGCCCGTTTGGGTGGTGAGCGCACCGATACAACCATTCATCATGTGACCATATTCCATTTCTGGCATGGCGTTTACCAAGTTGGCTTGGTTCTTGTAGTTCTTGCCATCCTTCCACGAATAATCGCCAGAGGCGTGCAACACGGTGATATTTGGGTTTTTCTTGGCAAATTCAAGCGCATCATCTTTAAAGTCATCCGAATTGAAGATGATGTAGTTAGCACCTTTGTTGACCAAATCTTGGGCTACTTGGGTTCCTTTTACGTTGGGGCGGTCACCTGGGTTGACTTTATCGATAAATTCAAACTTAACGTTTGGAATTTTCTTTTGCACAACATCGGTAATAGCCTCATAGTGGGCTTGATTCCAGCCTTTGTCATTATAAGGGCCAACCAAAATCATACCAACGGTAATGGCTTTTGGCTCAGCCGGCTTTGGGGCAGCGGTGGGTTCTGCGGGTTTTGGCGCTGCTGTTGGGG
>CAZLOF010000151.1:9013-9255 GCA_964560745.1 uncultured Thermoflexus sp. | reverse complement strand
GTTTGGGGCGAATCCCAATTAAGCTGGCGTTGAATTGGCGGGTTAGTCTGTGGATTGGGCATAAACATAACGATGATGGCGATAACGGCAAGCATTGCCATCATAACCAATAAGGCGCGGGTAATCTTTGACATAAGCCTAGCTTACAGGATCAAGTTAGGAATTAGATTGGAAAATGGGTCAGGTCTGCATACCAGGTTGCGAAAAAGCATGGCAAATTGGGCTGTAATGAATTGATTGAA
>CAZLOF010000151.1:0-9003 GCA_964560745.1 uncultured Thermoflexus sp. | reverse complement strand
TTTTAGGAAAACGCTATGAAAAGTATCTTTATTTTCATAACCTATCCATAACAACTCAATTTATGCTCGATGAAGTATCAGTATACAAAATTCACAATTTAGGAGAATAAAAAAATGAACAGACAATTAGCATTCATGATCGCCGGTGGCTTGACCGTCGCTATTTCTGGGGTTTCGGGGCTAATGCTCACCCGCGCCAATAATAATATTATTGACCAAGCAAATAACCCAGCTGCCAAGCCCACTGGTGTTGTGACAAATATTGCTGCAACCGCCGTGCGTGTTGCCGTAATCGAAACACCATCCAGTGCGGTTGTGCCAACCATTCAGCCAACGCAACCAGCGGCAACGCCAACGGCAATGCCCGCCATTGTGCAAAACGCCGCCGAGATAGCGCTGATTAATTCACAAATTCAAGCGGCAAATCGTATTTTAGATGAGCGTGAGGCGTTATATCAAGCCAAATTGAAAGAAGCCTATGCGGTTATTCAACAACGTGAAACCGCTTATCAGGAAAAACTACAAGCGGCTTATGAAAGACTACAGGTTGCAAACACGCAATTATTAAAAGCACAACCCGTTGAAGCGGCAGTGCCAATCGTTCGAATTGAACAAGCACCCTCAATGCAACAACCGGCACAAGTGGCCCAACCTGTCTTTATACAACCTGCCGCGAGTCAGCCTGCCGCGCAAATTGCTCAGCCAGCCCCCATTGCGCCAGTAGCCCAAGTTGCACAGCCCGCGCCACGCCCCGAACCCAAAATCAACCCAGTAACAGAAAGCGAGCACAAAGATGAGAAGCATGACGAGCGCAAAGATGAAAAGAAGAGTGAACACAAGGAAAGTGAAAAGAAAGTGAAAAAGCCCTGAGCTTGAGATCGAAAATAAACTTAATGATCATAATGACATTGTTGCTCCAATAAATAAACAATCAAAAAAATGCGACATCAAATCACCATTGCAGGCATGAAATTAATGACCAGTTTGGGCAGCTTGGCAACAACCTTATTGCTTGTGTTGCTGCTCATGCAAGACACAAGCGCTAAACAGGCTGCCCAAACGATTGAAACCAAGGAAACAGATGAAACTGATGTGACAACTGAGTCACCGCCTATCGAAATCACTACCCCGGTTGTAAAAACCCCAATGCCTTTATCCACCGAAGCACCCAAAGTCACCCAAGCGAAAACGCAGACCGCAACAATCATCATCCAGCCAGTTCAAGTCGCCCCACCAACGGTGGCGAAATTGGTTACTACAATTCGCCCACTGCCAGCAATGCCGCTATTACGTCCGATTCCCGATTTACCACAAGCGGTTGTTCGGCCCACCATTTTGCCGCAAGCACATGTGCAACCACCACCACAAATGCAAATTCAGGCCAAGCCGCAGGCACAAGCTCAAGCGCAGCCGCAGGCACAAGCTCAACCACAACCGCAGGCACAACCTCAACCACAACCGCAAGCACAAGCTCAACCACAACCGCAGGCACAACCTCAACCACAAGCTCAACCGCAGCCACAGCCACAAGTGCAACCGCCACCAGCCCCAGCACCACGCCCCCAACCCGCGCCAAAACCACCCAAGGTGATTACAAAGCCATCGTAATTTGACAGATCATTTTAATTTGGAGACAATAACCATGCAAGCTAATAAAACCTTACTCGAAAATATCAAAAAAAATGCGGCTACATCCGCTAGCACTGCACCCCCACCTCTATTAATCACGGATATGTCGTGGGGATTAACTGGCGCTTTTGGCCTTGCCACGTTGATTTTAGTCGGACTAGTCATGTATACGCTTGGCCAATTGGGTGACAAAGCCGGTTCGTTGGCATGGTTTATCTCACGCGGCACAGGCATTGCAACTTATTTACTCATTTCAGCCACCATGATCTATGGTCTTACCCTTAGCACCCGCAGCGCCACCGGCATGGCCCCACCGCCGGTCATGTTCGCCATTCACGAATTTGCATCATGGTTAGGCATCCTCTTCACTGCCACCCACGCGCTTGTCTTAATGCTCGATCACTATATCCACTTTTCACTTCTAACCGTCATCATGCCATTTATGTCTAGCTATCGCCCAGAATGGGTGGGTTTGGGGCAAATTGGGTTTTATATGACGCTTTTGCTAACTGCCAGTTTTTACATTAAGAAAAAAATCGGGCAACGGGCATGGCGCATCATGCATTATGCTAGTTTTATTACGTTTGTGTTGGTCACGATACACGGCATTTACAGCGGCAGCGATACAAAATTAGGGTGGATAAGTGGGATGTATTGGATAAGCACTAGCGCTGTGCTGCTGCTCTTGTTTTACCGAATTTTACTGAGCATCGGCAAAGCTTCACATACCACCTCGGCAAAAATTAAACCAGAAACTGCAACACCATGAATAGCACACATCGCCATGCCACCCGCGCCATGAATACTGACATCGTGTTAGATTTAATGCTTACAACTGACTACGATGCTCAAAAACTACTACACCAAGCCGCGTTATTTTTTTTGCAGGTTGACTATAAATTAAGCCGCTTTCGCTCCGACAATGAGCTAGCGCAACTTAATCGAAAGCGGCAAATGATTGTTTCGCCTATGTTGTTTGAAGTGGTGCAATATGCAATTGAGGCTTACAAAAACACATCTGGCTTGTTTAACCCATTATTAGGTCAAGCCATTAATGATGCTGGTTATAGCTGCACATTTGATGATATTGGCACTGGCAATATGCGCCACGCCCCAAAATCACCTCAACTAAAACCACTAAACAACACGCTTCACACGCTTGACCACATTCAATTAGATGTCGAAACCCACCAAATTACGTTGCTAAATCATGCCCTACTCGATCTGGGTGGCATCGCCAAAGGCTGGGCAGTCGACCGTGTATTTGAGAATTTGGCGCAATATGGCGAATGTTGTGTGAACGCAGGCGGTGACATACGTGCCAGCACAACCTATGACCTTGAGTCGCCTAATTCAGGCTGGCAAGTTGACCTCGAAAGTCCATTCGAAGCGGGAAGATCTTTAATTCAATTTAACCTTCAGCAACAAGCCGTCGCAACTTCCGGCATTAGTCGGCGTTGGTGGTATTTCAATGGTCAAATGCAGCATCATCTCATCGACCCACGCACCCAGCACCCCAGCCAAAATGAATTGCTGAGTGTGACGGTAATTGCAGATAACACTGTTACGGCAGAAATTGCAACCAAAACGGCCTTTGTGCTTGGCAAAAACGAGGGTTGGGCATGGCTCAAAACATGCAATTTTCCTGCATTAATGATTTTAAGAGATGGCACTTGGTTTACCGATATCCCACGGACAGACGATTCACAAGCACCATTTCATTTACCAAATTGCCTTGCCACTCAGGTCGTCAAATAAATAGAGGCGAGTTTCATCAATGCGAAGGCTTAATGGGTCGCCCAAACGCCCACGATAGGCGACATCGGGGCTGCTGATGGTGCACATTTTTTCGCCGATGTTGGTTTGCACATACGTCACATCGCCCGTCGGCTCAACTGTATAAACCTCGGTAAGAATGCTGCCTGCCGTACCGGGCGCAACCATTTGAATGGCGGTGTTGCGTAACCCGACAATCACTTTCTCACCTGCGGCTTTATTCACCAAATCATGCACCCGCCCTGTTTGAGGTGCATAGGTAATTTGGCCCATACGCAATTTTTTGCTACCGCCTTCGCTCACAATCTGTGCTGGGATCAAATTCATCGGCGGGTTGCCGATAAAACCAGCCACAAATACATTGTTCGGGCGGTTAAATAATTCATCGGGCGAGCCAAATTGCTGCACCTTACCCTTGTCCATCACTGCAATACGGTCACTCATCGTCATGGCCTCGATCTGATCGTGCGTGACATAAATCATCGTTGCTTGCAACTCCTGCTGCAAATGTTTGATCTCGGTGCGCATTTGCACCCGCAATTTAGCATCAAGGTTCGAAAGCGGTTCGTCCATCAAAAAAACTGCTGGATCGCGCACGATAGCGCGGCCTAACGCCACGCGCTGTTGCTGCCCGCCCGACAGTTGTTTGGGTTTGCGGTCGAGCAATTGTTCGATGCTAAGAATTTTTGAGGCGCGATTGACCCGTTGCTCGGCAGTCGTTTTATCGATCTTGCGCATACGCAAGGGGAACATCAAATTATCACGCACACTTTTGTGGGGATAAAGTGCGTAATTTTGAAAAACCATCGCAATATCGCGATCTTTGGGGTCAAGTTCGCTGACATTGTTTTTGCCAATCAAAATATCGCCGCCATCCAGTTCAATTAACCCGGCAATCATATGCAGGGTAGTTGTTTTGCCGCAGCCCGATGGCCCAACCAAGGTCACAAATTCTTTGTCGTGAATATCGAGCGACACACCGTCAACCGCACGTACATCGCCATAAAGTTTAACTATGTTTTTGAGTGAGACTTCTGCCATTGATAAAAGTAGAAGTGCTAAGTAACAAGTGCTAAGTGCTAAGTATTCATTTACTTAGCACTTAGCACTTGTTACTTAGCACTTTATTATTGTTTAACCGCCCCTTGTGTGAGCGCTGCAATAAAGAAACGTTGAATAATCATAAATAAAATGACTACCGGTACGCTAAATAAAAACGCCGAAGCCATTAAACCACCCCAATCCGAGGTGTTTTCGGTAAAAAAGTAGGCTAGGCCAACCGGAATGGTGCGCATTGAGGCACTTTCAGTTAATTGACGCGCAAAGCCATACTCGTTCCATGCTTGGATAAAGGTGTTGACACCAGCAGCTGTCATACCACTGGCTGTTAATGGCACAATCAAACGCATAAATGCGCCAAAACGGGTACAGCCATCAATACGGCCCGCCTTTTCCAATTCAGTGGGAATGCCATCAAAAAAACCTTTGAGCAGCCAAATTGCCAAAGGCAAAGTAAAGGTCATATAGGCCACAATCAATCCGGTATAGGTATTAATCCAACCCAAAATACGCATAAGGCTAAACAATGGGATGAGAAATACAATGAGCGGGAACATATTGCGCCCTAAAACGGCAAAATAGGCCGCATCTTTACCCGGAAATGAGAACCGACTAAAGGCATATGAGGCGGGAAGCGCCACAATTAACGCCAATATCGTCGTCATAAACGAAATAAAGAGGCTGTTGAAAAAATAAATTTGAAACGAACCGGATGAAATGCGTGTAGGGAAGAAGATTTTTGCATAATGCTCAAGTGTTGGATTTTGCGGAATCCAGCGCGGTGGCGATACAAATTGCTCACTGGTCGTTTTAAACGACGTAGATGCCATCCACAACAAGGGCATAAGTGCAAATAAGCACAATAGAATAATCAAAACATAAACGACGGTGGCATGGAGGGCTTTGCGTTGTTTTCGAGTCATAGTTTACCCGCCTTGTACGGCACTGCGGGTGAGTGCGCGAACATAAAAAATGCTAAACACAATCAACACTAAAAATAACAACACACTCGCCGCCGATGCTAAACCAAAGCGCAAGGTTTGAAATGATGCGTGATAGATCCATGTGACGATGATTTCAGACAACGAAGCGGGGCCGCCGCCAGTCATAATCTCGATCAGGGTAAATTGGTTCATATTGCCGATAAATAACAACATCGTCGTCACCATCAATACGTTCGATAACTGTGGAACGGTGATCTCCCAAAATTGGCTCCATGAACTTGCCCCATCAATGCGAGCAGCCTTATACAAAGCCTCTGGAATGGTTTGTAGACCTGCATACAACATAATCATAACAAAGGGGAAACTTTTCCAAGTGTTGATCATGATGAGCGAAGGCATGATAAGCGAGGCTTGTTGTAAAAATGGGATCGAGTCTTTGATGAGTCCGAGTGACTGCAAGGTTCCGGTAATCACACCAAAATCACCATGTAGAATCCAGCGCCACGCATGTGAGGCTGGCACAAATCCCATCGCATAAGGCACAATCATCAAACCACGCGCAAAATTCAGCCCGGGCAATTTTTGATTCACCAACAAAGCGGCTAAAAAGCCGACAATAAATGGGCAAAGTGTGCCAAATACTGACCACACAATTGTATTTTTGACGACTAATTGAAAAGTCGTGTCATTCAGCAATTCTCGATAATTATCTAATCCAACAAAAAAAATCTCGGGGCGTGATGAAGGTGTATCGTAAAAACTAAGAAAAATGGTATAAAAAAATGGGTAAACGATCAGTAACCCCATCACGCCGAGCGCGGGTAACAGATACGGATAATCCCAACGGTGCTTCCAGATTTGCTTTAGCATTAATAAAGTGCTGAGTGCTAAGTGCTGAGTAAAAAGTGCTAAGTGCTAAGTAAGATAGATACTTAGCACTTAGCACTAGTCACTTTCTACTATTATTTGCGGCGTGCAAAAAGTTCAGTGATCTTCTTATGTGCGTCGTCGGTGGCGGCTTCGACCGTCATCTTACCGGTCAGGGCATTATGAATCATGGTTGGCACAATCAAGTTCATGATGTCAGTGGCCTCAGGAATGACAGGGAATGGGATGCCGTGATTCAACATCTCGGTAGTCACATTCAAGAATTTGATTTCGGCCTTGCGTTGCTCAAACAAGGGGTGCTTAAAGCCTTCGCGGTTGCCGGGGTTGCTGCTCAGCCAGTTCAGTTTGTTGCTCCATTCTGGGTTGGTGCGGGTCTTAATATATTCAAGCACGGCAGGCATTGCGGCATCAGGCGTGTTCTTGAAAATATGAATGTTGCTACCACCATACACCGCGGCGCGGCGCTTGGCCCCCATAGGGATCAATACATAATTCATCTTTGCGGCGATGGCTGGGTTTTTGGCAACAATTGCAGCATATTCAGTTGGATGGCTAATCATCATGGCGATTTTTTCGTTGATGAATAGCTCTTGGTTTTCGCCTTGGGTATTGTCTAACGCACCTTGTGGCACCGATTTATCGTCCACATACATCTTACGATACATCTCTAAGGCGCTGCGGGTTTCGGGGCTATTGATGCGAATATTCTTCATGGTCGGGTTATCGTCGGCTTCGTCTAATGCACCGCCGCCTTGTGCCCATACCAATGGCATAAAGCGGAAAGGCGTATTACCGTGGTTCAAACGCGCCACCATGCCCAAACCACTAATCCCAAGATCCATCTTCATCTTCTTTGAGATTTCAACTACCTCATCCCAAGTTGCAGGCCCTTTTTCGGGGTCAGCCTTAACCTTTGAGAAAAGTTCTTTGTTGATGATCATGGCCATGCACTCGTTGTTGGTTGGCACACCATAAGTCTCACCTTCCCACTTACAGCTATTCAATGCCTTGGGCCAAAATGTATCATTGGTATAACCCAAATCTTGTGGCTTGAGAGGGCGCAAAAATTTATTTGCAGCAAATTCAACCCCCCACAAAATGGGCATCATTGCCACATTTGGGCCACCACCGCCACGCACAGCCACACGTGTTTTATCCAACATATCGCCATAACCAATATACTCTTTGGTCATCTTAATATTTGGATAGCTCTTCTCAAACGTCGAGAAGAATTCATCATAATACTTAATATAGAGCGGCAATTCGGGAGCGCCTTGCCAAACTGTAAATGCACCATTTACGCCACCGGCACTAGCGGCTGGGGCAGCGGGCTTCGCAGGTTCGGCAGGTTTTGGGGCAGCAGTTGGGGCAGCGGGGCTAGCACAAGCCGCTAATGCGGCACTTCCAGCCGCAGCAGCGCCAATTCCTAGAAATTTTCGGCGTGAAATTTTATTGGATGGGGGAATGCTCATTTTTTCTCCTGATAATATTTGATATATCTACAATAAATAGACCGAGATCATAATCAAATAAAAAAATTACAATCTAATTATGCCTGAAATCTATGATGTAGATTATTTAAACAATATTATACGCACATATAAAGCTGGCTTTTATACTGTGTGATAGGTTTAATAACACGCCATAAAATTTGCACAAACGTGTGTTAATCTACTTCCGCACTAATACGTCTACTAATGCTTGATACTCGCCACCCCCTAAATCAGCAAAAATGGCTGTGCCGCTGGCATTTAAAAGCAAACGGTTCCCTTCACGCTTAAGTGGCAAATCTTCGGCTTTGCGCCCCTTTACAAATTCACGCGCCATATGCACATTGTCTTTGGTGAAAATCGTCACTTGGTTTGTCGGCAAGCGCACATACATCACATACCCCAAGCGCAAACGCGCCCCGACCGGGTGCCAAATATGCTGCGTTTCTTCGCCATCTTTATAGACCACCATAACGCACGCCCCAGCGGAAGACGCTGCCAAAGCCGCCGGTCGCACCGGTGAAGCAATTAAATCGTTGTAAGCCACTTTTACACAAGCCACTGGCGGCAATGAGGTCGGGCGCGGCGTTGACGTAGCGCTAGGGGCAACGGTGGGCGCAGACGTAGCCGAAATTGGCACAGTGGCGGCAACCCGCGTCGACACAGCGATGGTTGATGTCGGGGTAACTTGTGGTGTCGCTGTCATTGCGCTTGATTGCACAACCGTTGGCGTTAATACTTCGGTAATCGTCGGGGTTAATACGGTCGGCGATACAGTCGCCAGCAAATTAAGCGGCACTGTGGCTACCGATCGTTGCTCAATCACCAAAGGCAACCCATTTTGATCGCGTTCAGTGCTAAGGGTATAGCCGCCATATTTGCAGCCGCCTTGGTTTACTTCGCTTACCTTAGCCATCACCTTCAATTTATGCACAGTGTCGGGTTGTAGGGTAATGGTAACTTGCGCAGGCCGCGAAAATGCGTTAAAGCTACCAGTCGCTGTAAATATGCCAGTAACCGTCTCGACCGTCACTTGTTCACCCAAACCAATTCGCACCTGCACCACTTGCTCTAGGGCTTGGGTTGGTGACTGTAACGGCTCGACACGAAAGATTTCGGGCGTGGCTTGGGGGCAACGTAGCGTGGTCGGGGTTGGGGTTGGGGTCAGCATCGGTGCTGAGGGCGTTATAGGGGGTTGTTGGGACGCACAACCCATC
>CAZLOF010000150.1:8072-9317 GCA_964560745.1 uncultured Thermoflexus sp. | reverse complement strand
AGGGATATTTAAATTTTTGGCGTGGAGATTCTATTACTTTTATTTTTTTAATAATCATCATATGTATTTTTTTCTGTATGTTTCTCTGTAACTTGCTCACCGGTGGGCAAAGGGGTCTGCTCACCGGTGGGCAAAGCTAGGCTAGGTTGCAGCCCATGAATAGACCACCAACCCGCTAAATTTTGGGTGTTGATACGGTAATACGAAAGCACTCCGTTTTTAAATGGCCTAATATCTCGATCAACCAACAACCACTTGCAACATACAAAATCTACCACCCGATCAAATACGCGGCGGCTACAGCACAGTTCATTTTGAAACTCGATAGAG
This sequence comes from uncultured Thermoflexus sp., assembly GCA_964560745.1. GTDB lineage: Bacteria > Chloroflexota > Anaerolineae > J036 > Brachytrichaceae > AQU-03. Next base: position 8,987 of record CAZLOF010000150.1, on the reverse strand, counting down.
CGCTTATAAAACCAATTGTTTGCACATGATGATGATTTGCCAGTAAACCGGTAAACCAACGCAATAAATAGCGCACATGTAATTGCATCGCCTTTACATTGTTTGGGTAGCAATGTGGCGCAGGCGTTGGCAATGGCTGGGTGGTAGGGTATCCACCCTGAGTCATTGAGTCCCAAGATTGCATCAATTTGGGACATTTTTGGGACACGTTGGAGTGTAGTATTTTTTGCAGCCATGTTGTATATTTCATGCGCTGCTATTGCATTGTGCTTTTTTATGCGTTACGATTGGGCAATCGACGTTATAATAAACACACGCTTAAGCAGCGTGAAGACAAGAAAACCGCGTTGGGTTGCCGCCCGTTAACGCGGTTTTTTTTGTTGCTAATTTATCGAGAAGGTGGGCGAGGCTGGCAAAGTGGGGTAGGGGCGTGATAATACCAGTTGAGCATCTTTTTTATTGCCTAAAAAGTGACTACTGCCTAACCTTAAAGAAATTTGACAAATTTCTCAAAACCGTTGCAATCATGATAGTTTTAAATATAATAGTTTTTGTGGCCTCATTAAATAGTAGATGAGGGCAAATTGATTTCTAGAAACAATTTAAGCACTTTTTATTTTTTTTCTTTGCAACTTAGTTGTATAGATCGAAAATAAATGTGTTTATTGAGAAATGAAGGAGGTATCTGCTTCGGTTTGGGAAACATAGCGATCCATCGTCATCACACAACTCTACATTATTTTGCGCTTCGCTTAGCGCGGTGTTTATTTTGGTGTAGAAACATCAAAAAAGCCAATTAAATTAATGATAACGATGAAAAACTCTGTGATTATTTTGAAACTAGCAGCAAGGAGATAAAAATGACAAAGCAAGCAGTATCTTGGACAGCAGTATCTTGGACCTAGAAGTTCAAAC
>CAZLOF010000150.1:403-7972 GCA_964560745.1 uncultured Thermoflexus sp. | reverse complement strand
TATTTTAATTTTTTAGGAGATAAATCATGACAAAGCAAGCAGTATCTTGGACAGCAGTATCTTGGACCTAGAAGTTCAAACGATTAAACCGTTTATTTCGTCAGTTTCCGTATTTTAATTTTTTAGGAGATAAATCATGACAAAGCAAGCAGTATCTTGGACAGCCGTATCTTGGACCTAATCATCTGTCTAAGCAAACAAAATCCATTACAGCATCCCCACTAAAGCATTAGAAAAGCCGAATGTGGGGATGTTTGTTTTTTCGTAAAAACAACAGATAATATACTCAGCAAGGCAAAAATGCGGTTTTGCCGATTTTTACCCCTGCTTGGTATAGTAATAAAACAACAACGTATTTTTCATGAATGAACAATCAATACCATTACATCCATCACTGTGGAACCGAAATTTTATTGTTTTATGGATCGGATTGATTCAATCTAACTTTGGCGATGCCTTTTTAGCGGTAGGCGCATTGTGGTTGGTTTATCAGATAACTGGCTCGGCTTTTGCCGCAAGCACGATTCTTATTCTCGAAGGCTTGCCAAAATTGTTGGGTTTGGTGGCTGGGGCGGTGATTGACCGCAGCGATAAAAAACACTTGTTGATCATCGTTGATTTATTTCGCGGTGTATTGTTGGTGTTTGCTTATGGGTTGCATTTACTCAGCAAGCTCGAATTGTGGCATATTTATGTCGTTGTTGGGTTACTCAATGCTGCATCGGTATTCTATACCCCTACTGTGCGGTCGGTTGTGCCAACGATTGTGCCCAATGACCATTTGGCCCGCGCCAATGCGTTGGTGCAAACTGGGCAACAGGCCGCAAAAATTATTGGGGCTGGGGTTGCTGGCTGGGCGCTGGCTTCAACTCAAAGCACATTTGCGTTGTTTGTTGATGGTATCAGTTTTTTGATTGCGGCTGTATTGCTTTGTTTTGTTCATTTTCCTATCGCCACTGCTATTACCCGTAAACGTGAAGTGCGCCAACTATTGGCAGATGTTGGCGCTGGAATTCGATTTATTACCACGTCATCGGAGATGAGCCGCCTTTTATTTGTAGTGGCGTTGGTGAACGTGATTTTAGGCCCAGTAAATGTGGCATTGCCGGTTTTTTCTAATCAGGTTTTAGGCGATGGCGTCATTAGTTTAGGTTATTTAGAAGCGGCTTTAGCTGGGGGAATGTTGTTTGGTGGGTTAGTGACGGCAGCGGCATTAGGAGATCGTTTGAAATATCCACATATTATTACAATCGGTATTTGGGGATTAGCTTTGGCTTTATTGTTGTTGGGTTTTGTGCAATCGTTGATTCCGGCTATCGTGGCGACGGCGACATTTACCAGTTTTATTCCGTTGCTGTCAATTGGATTACATACGCGGGTGCAACGACTTGTGCCTATCGATTTTCGTGGTCGCGTGTTTGCTTCCATCGATATGATCGGCAATATTGCTTTGCCGATTGGCGCTATTATTGCTGGTGGTTTATTAGAGCGCTTATATTCTAGCCAAGTGTTTATGCTGAGTGGCGTTTGCATCGGTTTGGCAGCTTTTATTTGGATGCAACTTAGTGCACGATATAAACCTGAGCATGAGGGTTAGAAACCCTTTTGACCCTTGTTTTGCTTGGAGATAGTCAGGTTTTGCAATCATCATTTTTTGTGGGTGATGGAATTGCACATGCTAGAATCTCTCACTTAGAACACCGTTATGCAAACTAAAAATAGAGTTACGAGTCGCGTACTCGCGCATGCCCTACTTAAGTGGGGGTTGGTAATGAGCATTGGATTGTCTGCCGTTACTTCAGCATCGTCAGCCCCCGAGTCTCCAACTGGCCCTCTCGACATCAAGGTATATGTTCCACTTATTCAAGCCTTAAATACCAATAATATTGGTCCGGGGCCGACTATTACCCCCGAGCCGGTTGCCACGCCCACCATTCCATGCCCTACGATTGCAGGGTGGCGTGCCGAGTATTGGAATAATGCACAATTGAGTGGTGCCCCAGCGCTTTGCCGTGACGACGAAGAAGTGAGTTTTGACTGGGAGTTAAATGCTCCGGCGCAGTCTATTAATGCAGATCAATTCTCTGCACGCTGGACACGTGAATGGACTTTCCCTGCCGGACAATATCGTTTTCATGTTGAAGCGGATGACTCGGTACGGCTTTGGATTGATGGAAAACCTGTGATTGATAGTTGGTTTGATACAGGTGAAAGCCGTAACTGGGAAGCAGATGCGACTTTATCGCAGGGAAAGCATGAAGTGAAGCTGGAATATTATGAGGGAACAGGGGCTGCACGGGTCAACCTGTGGTGGGAGCTACTCACTGAAGTGGCTTGTCCTACAGGCACGGGTTGGCAAGCACAATATTTTAATAACCGTGATGTGGCAGGTAACCCGATCTTGTGCCGCAACGAAGAAACGCTCAATTTTGATTGGGGCAAAGATTCTCCAGATCCGAACATCTCGACAGATGGTTTCTCAGCAAGATATACTCGAACAGTCAAATTTACGGCTGGGCGCTATCGTTTCCGCGTTGGTTCCGATGATGGCGTGCGTTTTTGGCTTGATGATCGTCAATTGGTAAATGTATGGAATTCCCGAAATCGCGCCGATAGCACAGTTGATGTTAATGTCGCTGCGGGTGACCATGTTTTGAGGTTGGAATATTTTGAAGATGTGGCAGATGCATCGGTTTCGTTAAAATGGGATGCGTTATCGGTTGGTGATGGCCCATCGACTGAGGTTGACCCTGTATGTGGCAAGATTACGGACTGGAAAGGTGAATATTACAATAACCGCACATTAACAGGCGAACCCAAGTTTTGCCGTAATGATGGGGCCGTGCAATATAACTGGGGGACTGGTTCACCGGGGACTGGGATTGGTGTCGATAATTTTTCGGTACGCTGGACGCGCATTATGTCATTTACCAACGGCAATTACAAGTTTAAATTGAGCGTTGATGATGGTGTGCGGCTTTATGTAGATGATAAACTTGTTTTAGACCATTGGAATACCAGCGGTAAACAAGATTATGACACAACTTTAGCCCTTACAGCGGGCTGGCATACTATTTTGGTTGAATATTACGAGGACAGTGGCGGTGCAATTATCCGTTTGTCGTGGGATTTGTTAGATGAAGTATCGTGCCCTGCATCGGCTACAGGTTGGAAGGGCGAATATTTTGCAAATCGCACATTGAGTGGCTCACCCATTGTTTGTAAAGATGAATCTGATATTAATTTGGGTTGGGGCACAGGGTCGCCAAGCCCATTGTTAAATGCAGATTCATTCTCGGCCCGCTGGACAAAACAACAATCTTTCATTGCAGGTGAATATAAATTTAGAGCACGTGCTAATGAAGGGGTGCGAATTTACCTTGATAACCAAACTATTTTAGATAAATGGGGAACGAGCGGTACTATTGAGCATGTTATTCCGGTTATTGTGACAGCTGGTACGCATACAATTCGGGTTGAATATTGGGATGATATGGGAGATGCCGGTATTATTGTGCGGGTGCAATCACCCGGCTCTGCTGATACGCCATTACCAGCCCTGCCTGCAACTTCAACTGGCCCGAATACCGGTGGGCCGACAGTAACACCAGTACCGGGTGTGTCTGGCACACCAACCCCATCGAGTCCCGGTTCATCGGGTATGCCGCAGGTTGGCAAAGTTTATCGCATTACCAATTATTTGTCGGGCAAGGTCGTCGAGATTGCCAATAAATCGACAGGTGGCTCTCATATGTCGCAAGGTACATGGGCCAATCAGCCTTGGCAAAAGTGGGAGTTTGTGCCAGCTTCTTTAGGTGCAGAGTCGGGGTTATATCAAATTCGGTCGCCTTATAGCAATAGTTGTATGGGTGTTTATAAAAACCCGACACCCAGCAAAGACCTTTCGCTTAAAGACCGCACTGAAATTGTGCAAAACCCATGTGGCACCATGCCAGATATTTGGGAAATTACGCCCGGGACAACAGGATTGAATTTCAAGCTGCGCCATAGCTTGAAATATATGAGTGTCTATAATAACAGTTTAGATGATGGCGCGACGATTGTGCAGTTTAAGTTTTACGATGGCGGCAACCAAGCGTTTAACCTAATGGAAGTTGGCACGAATGGCGATGTTGCGACACCCGCCCCAACGACAGCTCCGTTGGCAACGCCGGTGCAAGGTAAGGTTTATAAAATCACCAATGTGCGGAGTGGCAAGGTGATTCAACCCGCCGGATTAAGCACAGACCCCAGTGTGAAGTTAACACAGGGCACATGGTCTAATTCTTCACAGCAAAAATGGGAGATTGCACCGGCAGGTGGTTTTGACCCAGATTATTATGTCATTCGTAATATTGGTAGTGGTAAATGTTTTGAAACCTATACGTTGAAAGGCGTGGCAAAATCGGGTTATCCGTATGTGCAAAACGATTGTAAATATGGCACAGCCCAGTTATTTAAACTTCAGGCGGTGCAACAACAAGGCTTTATGATCGTTGATAAAGTGTCGCCCTATGCATTAACGGTTGAAAATAGTTCGCTTGATGATGGCGCATTTTTGTTGCAAGCCGGGCTGAGTGGCAGCTTGAGTTCAACCTTTACGTTTACCGAAGTGACGCGATAGCAAAGTAAAAGCTGATGTCACTCCCCCTCGGCAAGGGGCCAGATTACTAGCCTACGCCTGCCGAGGGGGAGTGACATCGGCGAAACCGCATTTTTACCTTATTACAAACAAAAAAGCCGAGTCATAGACTCGGCTTTTTTGTTTGTAATGTTGTTTAGAATAAATTCCAAAGCAACTGGTTCGTTACTTCGTGGTGGAATTGCACTTCTTGTTGCTTGACGATGCTGCCGAGCAAACGGGGGCAGCGGTCGGCGCTGGCTTGCTTGAGTGAGGCATAACGCTCTTTAATGTCTTCGCCCAATAATTCCGTCACCCATGAGGCATTGCGGAAGTTTTCGATTGCAGTGTAAATATTGTCTGGCAAAAATCGATCTGCTTGGCGCAAATTGGGGATGTCGGCAACGCTGCCTTCAAGCCCAGTTTTAAATACAGCCAACATTACCATATAAGGGTTACTATCTGGCCCGACTGAGCGCACTTCAAAGCGTGAGCTTTTTTCTGCACCAATAGGCACACGCACCATTGACCCACGATCTGAACCACTGGCTTTGATTTGGTTGGGGGCTTCAAAATGTGGGTCGAGGCGGCGATAAGCATTGACACTGGCATTCAACATTAAGCAAATGTCATTGCCGTGCGACAAGATGCGGTCGATCATGCCCCAAGCAAAATCGCTTAGCTTTAATTCACCTTGGGGGTTCCAAAACAAGTTTTTGCCGTTTTGGGCCACCGACATATTGGTATGCATACCGCTGCCGTTGACACCTACTACGGGTTTTGGTAGGAAGCTGGCTGTGTAGCCCATACGGGCCGCCACCTGACGACAAATCAGTTTGTAAAGTTGAATCTGATCTGCGCCTGAAACAACTTCGCCATAGCTATAGTTCATTTCAAACTGGGCTGGTGCAACTTCTGGGTGATCCTTTTCATTTTGGAACCCCATCGCACGTTGCACTTCTGCCGAGCTATCAATAAATTGGCGCAAGGCATCGCTGGGTAGCGAATGATAATAACCGCCGCTGCTGGCAAATTCAAATTTACCGGTCTTATAATATTCGCGCTCAGCGTCCAAACCCTTCAACAAAAAGCCTTCGATTTCGTTGGCTGCGTTAAACACATAACCATGCGAGGCATAATATTTGTTTGCGAATTCCTTTAGCCGCCCACGCAGGTCGGCACTATAAGCACTGCCATCTTTTTCAATAATTTCACCAAACACCAGCACTTTGCCGGGGCCGAAGACATCAGCCGGTGCCCAATAAAAGGCGTGCCAATCGAGACCTAAGCGCAGGTCGCTTTCGGCTTGAATCGTAAACCCACGCACCGATGAACCATCGAATGTCAAGTTATCCCAGTTTTTTAACAAGAATTTCTTGTCATAATCTAACATGTGCAAACGACCTTCGAGGTCGGTGAATAAGACTGTGACGGCTTTAATACGCTTCTCGCCAGCCAAATATTTTAAGCGTTCCTCAGCGACTATATCCATTGGTACGCGTTTATTGCGTTGTTCTTTAACCGCCAAATTTAAATCTTCTAGTTCATCATAGGGGATTCCTAAGAAATTTCGGAGTTCGGTTGACATTTTTTGATCCTTTTAATTTTATTTGTGAGATAAGGGCGAAAAATAAAAAAACGCGACTGCTATTGCAATCACGTCTAGGTGACAAATTTAGGACAGTCGTGTGCCCTTATAGGTTTATAAGATGTTATTATACACCTAAATTGTAACCTCTCAATAATTGGGGGAAACCCCAAAAATGTAATTTTGACAAAAATTTGTTTTACTTGCCCCCAATTATTGAGAAGACACTGAGGTGATATTAAATAGCCATGATAAACAGCAAAATAATAGGGTGGGGGGCATATGTGCCAAGCCGAGTTGTGACGAATAACGACCTCGCAAAATTGGTTGATACGAGCGACGAATGGATTGTGCAACGCAGTGGAATTCGCGAAAGACACATCGCCGCCCCCGAAGAAACCACCTGCACGATGTCAGTCGCGGCGGCGAAACGAGCATTAGACCAGGCTGGCCTCAGCGCCAGCGAGCTTGATTTAATTATTGTTGCCACCTCAAGCCCCGACCATTTCACCCCGCCGGTTTCGAGTCTGGTTCAACATGCTTTGGGGGCCAAAGATGTGCCGGGCTTTGTGTTAACCACTGGTTGCACTGGGTTTGTTTATGGGTTGGTGACCGGTCATCAATTTATTGCGTCGGGGGCTTATCGCAATGTATTGGTGATTGGGGTCGAGGTATTGAGCCGATTCACCAATTGGAAAGACCGCAGCACCTGTGTGTTGTTTGGTGATGCCGCCGGTGCGGTTGTATTACAAGCCAGCACCCAAGCGGGCGGGGTGGGGGCGTTTGAATTAGGCTCTGATGGCACACTGGCTGAAGCCATTATTATGCCTGCCGGTGGCTCAGCCCGCCCGCCCAGCCTCGAAACATTGCAAAATGATGAACATTTTATTCGTATGAATGGCCGCGAGGTATTTAAATTTGCCACCCGTGTGGTGAAAGCCTCGTGCGACCGTGTTTTAGCAAAAGCCGGTATGACTTATGCTGATGTTGATCATTTCATCCCGCATCAAGCCAATTTGCGCATCATCGAAACCGCTGCCGAGATGATGCAACTGCCGCTGTCGCGCTTTGTCATTGTGATTGATCGCTATGCCAACACCTCGGCGGCTTCAATCCCACTGGCCCTCACCGAGGCAATTGCCGAAGGGCGCGTTAAACCGGGCGATCAGTTATTGATGGTAAGTTTTGGCGCGGGCCTCACTTGGGCAACGGCACTGGTGCAACTGTAATGCAATTTATGTATATGGAAACGACACGCTCACCTTACCGCATTAGCACCGACCCCGCTAAGCTTGATGTCGATGTTATTTATGGCTATCTTTCGCGCTCTTATTGGGCCAATCAACGTCCGCGTGAGGTC
>CAZLOF010000150.1:0-393 GCA_964560745.1 uncultured Thermoflexus sp. | reverse complement strand
ATTGCCAAATCGTTACAACATTCGTTGTGTTTTGGGGTGTATGAAAACGAAACTCAAGTTGGCATGGCACGTGTCATTACCGACTACGCGACCTATGCTTATTTATGCGATGTGTTTATCCTCGAAGCGCATCAAGGGCATGGGCTGGGTAAATGGCTAATGGCAACCGTGATGGCACACCCCGACCTGCAACATATTCGCCGTTGGACGCTGGCTACCCGTGATGCACATGGGCTATATGCACAATTTGGCTTTACGCCTACCATTGCGCCAGATCGATGGATGTAACGTTTTGACCCAAGCAAATAGACGTATTTCCTTAATAAAACGAGGTAAATAAAACAAATTTTCGTCGAAGTCATTATATGGTCTTTGAAAGTAGGGGCTTTGCCC
>CAZLOF010000149.1:0-9349 GCA_964560745.1 uncultured Thermoflexus sp. | reverse complement strand
GTACCATGCTTACAAAAAAGCAATTATCAACGATGATTCATACAAGCATTGCCAAAACTTACAAATTATTTTATTAGAGGAGATCATTAAATGAGTACATTTGATCGCGTTAAAGCGTTATGCGTAAAGTTGCTAGGGGTTAAAGCAGATGAAGTAACTATGGAAGCAAGCTTCCGTGATACGCTTGGGGCTGATTCGTTAGACTTGGTTGAATTAATTATGGCTTTCGAAGAAGAATTCGGCGGTGAAATTTCTGACGAAGATGCGCAGAAAATTACAACTGTCGCAGAAGCGGTAAAGTATTTAGACGAAAAAACCGGAAAATAATAATCGTTAAAAAAAGGGCTTTTGTTAAACAAAAGCCCCTTTTTTTGTATAGCAGCAAGCAACTCAAAGCGCTGCCAAAACCTCAGCGCGGGTTGGCACACTAGGCTGAGCACCGTGCCGTGTAACCGAAATGGCAGCGGCGGCACAAGCAAAACGGGCGGCCTCGCGCACCCCTACGCCTTCACTGCGCCGTGCCACAAACGCACCAATAAATGTATCACCGGCAGCCGTGGTATCAACCGGCTGCACTGGCAAGGTTGGCACATGCCCAATCCATTCAGCCATTTGCAGCCACGCCCCTTGCCCGCCCAATGTCACAATCACATCTTTAGCACCCATGGCTTGAATGGCCTGAGCCGCAACCTGAGCGCTCGCCAGATCGGTGACAGGGATGCCACATAGTTGCTGTGCTTCGGTTTCATTGGGGATCACGACATCACACAATGGCAAAAATTCGCGCACCAACGGGTTAAAGGGAGCTGGGTTTAGCACCGTGCTCACCCCAGCCGCTCGCGCAATCCGTAAAGCCTCATGCACACAAGGCATAGGCACTTCGAGTTGTAATACCAACGCTTGCGATTGTTGCAATAATTCGGCTTTGGCTCGCACTTCATCTACCGTCAAAGTCATATTGGCCCCAGACGCGATAATAATCTCGTTTTGGCCACCGTCTTCAACCAAAATCATGGCAATACCGCTGGCAACATCGGCGCGACGCAACACCGCATCTACATTGGCCCCTGCCGAGCGTAGGCTACCCAACATAATATCGGCTGGCCCATCATTGCCCACACAGCCAATCATCTGCACCTGGTTAGGCGCAGCACACATACGAGCGGCAGCATAAGCCTGATTTGCGCCTTTGCCGCCGCAAGCCGTTGCAAAATCACGCCCCATGATGGTCTCGCCCGCCAACGGAAACCGTGCCATATGCACAATCAAATCATAATTAAGGCTGCCTAATACTGTAATCATAGACAAAAATTCTCGCCGAAATCACTAGGGTCATTTGTTTAGATTGGGCAATGCCCAATCTAAACAAATGACCCTAGTGATTTCGGCATTACCTCTTTTAGCATTGCCCCCAATGACTAAAAATACAACATGTCACACAATAACGGCCTGAACAATTGGGGTGAGTTTGGCATAAACTTGCTCTAACCCCGTCAATACACGACGTGATAAGCGCTCGGTTTCTTCATCGGTCAACACCAAATTACGCTTGGTGGCATACATATCAACAAACGGCGGGACCAATTTCGCCAAACCTTCGCGTTAATGATTGCCATTCATAAATTTCTTCATGGTGCTGCGCAAGGCTTTCACAAAATCGGTAATCTCAACCCCAATCTCGTCGGGGTGTCCGGGCGTGCCATGCCCCGGCACAATTAATTTCACATTTTTTAGCTTTGGCAAATTGGCAATGGACTTAAGCCAAACATCTAAATTGCCAGCACCAAAAGCGGGCGGCTCGCCCACCGAAACATGATCGCCCACAAAAACAATACCGGTATCACGCACGGTCACATAAGACCCGCCCGGCCCACACCCGCCAACATGATGAATATCGATACATATGGGTTGGGTAGCCCCATAAGCCGCGCTATTTAACATATACGTCGTTTTATCGGTAAAGGTCATGTCTGGAAAACCAACATCGGCCCGAACCTGTAATGGAATACCGGTTTCGGGGGCATGTGGGTAAGTGGCCTCGAGTGCGCTATATAGCTGCGCCCAGCCATCATCCTGAATAATAGAAGGCGGCGCAATACGCTGAATTGATAAGGCTTTCAATGCCTCGCCGCTCACTCTGGTTGATGAGGTAAATACCACCAAACGCAATGGTTTATCGGTCAATTTGGCAATTTCGGTGCGCCATAACAAGGTGTCTTGGGGGCTGGTCGGCAAATCAATAGCCACAAAGCCATCATCGCCAATGACAACACCAACATTGCCATTATCTGAACCATTCCAAAGGTAAATACCCTTCGCCAATTTGATGGGTGGAGAAGCGAATTTTAATTGTGTCATAAATTTTTGTTAAATAGAGATTATTGTAGCTTCTGCATCTTCTCAATAATAGGTGTAAACCGAAATCACTGTCTCTACACCCCTTAAAGGAGATGTAGAGACAGTGATTTCGGCATTACAGCTTTTTAAATTATCATTGTTTATTGAGAAGACACTAATTTACAAATTCAAATTACAACTTAATGCGCTCAAGCGCCGTTTGCACACGCTGTGCGTCATTACCCACACAACCGCCCTGAGCAAAATCAGCAGAACCGCCCCCGCGAGCATTAGGGTCAAGCGATTCTAGCGCGTTTTTTAATAATAAGCGAGCATCCAGATTTACATCGACAGCACGCGCAAAACACAAAGAGGTTTTGTCGGTCACACAAGCCAAAGCCGCCACAGTGCCCGGATAAGCGATTATGGCCTTAGCCATCGTGCGTAACTGGGCTGGGTCACGGTCAATCAATCGGCAAATCAATTTAACCTCACCATTGGCCGTTGCCCGAGGCACAGCACCAGCCACCCACTCAGCAACCTGATAGCCCAACAATTTTTCTTGCGCCTCGTTTAATTGTTTGTATTGGCTACGGGCATCTTCGCGCAATTTTGCAATCGTGGCTTCCAGGTCTGTCACAGCCACCTTAAAATCATTCGCCACCCGATTTACAATGCCATTTACAAGGTTATAGTGCCGCATTGCACGGCCCCCGCAACGAAATGTAACACGGGTTTCATTGCCGCGTTTTTCTATCGCCGTAATCTTAATTAAACCAATCTGCCCAGTGCTATTCACATGAGTTCCGCCACAGGCCGACCAATCATAACCTTTGACCTCGACAATGCGAATTTGGCCTGTCACCTTTGGGGGGCGGCGCAATGGAATGATGGGTAAATCGGCATCGCTGACCTCGTAAATAACGAAGGCCAAATCATCATAAATAACACGATTTGCCTCGGCTTCGGCAGCAGCAACCATTTCGGGGGTCAATTTTGCCGTTGGCAAATCAAGTGTGCAGTCATCGGCACTGATATGAACCGCCACCGTGTCTAAATTGGCCGCCACCACAAAGGCCTGTGATAACACATGTTGCCCACTGTGCTGCTGCATATGATCAAAACGCCGTGCCCAATTAATTTGGCCGGTTACCACAGCACCCACGTTCAAATTCGTGGCTTGGGGGTGCAAAACATGCAAAATTTCACCATCTTTGCGCTCAAGCACTTCAACGACGGCCATGTCATTCAACATACCTGTATCGTGGGGCTGGCCGCCCGCCGTAGGGTAAAAAGCGGTTTGATCAAGAATAATTGCTGGTCGCCCATTATGACTGGTGCATTCAAGCACTGTTGCCGAAAATGTGCGTAAAAAAGAATCGGGGCGATAGAGCCGTGTTGCCATTTTGTTAGACCGACATTCTAATCTTTGCGAGAATGAAATGCAAGCCCTTATTGGTCAATAGTCGGCCTATTTATAGCCATCTAAAAACCTTTTATCAAATCGTCATATAAACCCATCATGGATGCAACATTTACGCAACAAATGCAATTAACATGATACTCCTATAGTCCTATCACGGAATCAGTCCTCTGATTCATGAAGTCTCCGGCAAGATAGTTTAAGATAAATTCAAGGATACAAACCAAACACTACAGAACAAAGGACTTAATATCATGAACAAGACAATCATTCTCAACGACTCACAACTCGATTCAATCACCGGCGGCTGCACCAACACCTACACTCGCACTTGCAAAACCGCTCGCCCGGGTTGCAACCCAAAGCCAAAATCTTATCCCTGTGTCAAGCCTCCTTGCGGCACCACCACGACAACAACGACTCAAACGCCACCACCACCACCACCAACCGATGCTCAAGGCGGCGATCAAGAATAATTAAACGAAATTATGGCTTTATTTATAAAATTTTAGAGATTTTAAGATTGCGAGTGCGCTAAACAACAAAAAACACCACGTTTAGGCTTGCATTTGCACCATCTGGGCATAAAGTTGTCCGAGCGACATCAATTCTTCATGCGTGCCCTGCTCTACAATTTGCCCTTGCTCCATCACAAAAATTTGATCTGCATTACGAATCGTGCTAAGACGGTGTGCAATGACAATCCGTGTGCATGATAGTTGATTCAAATTTTCTTCTACTACTGCTTCGGTCATGCTGTCTAAATGGCTGGTAGCCTCATCGAGTAACAACACTGCCGGACGATTGACCAAGGCCCGCGCCAGCACCAAACGCTGAATTTGCCCGCCCGAAAAACCACTGCCACCTTCGGCCACACGGGTATCATATTTCATGGGTAATTGCATAATTTCATCATGAATACCCGCCATCTCAGCCGCCCACATCACCCGTTTTAGCGAAATTTGATCATTGCTGACTGTAATATTGTCGCGGATTGAGCCGCTAAATAAAAAAGGGTCTTGCAACACTACGCCACATTGCGCCCGCAACATCGGGTGGTTGATTTTTTGTAACGAAAACGCATCAAAATACACCGTGCCCTCAGTTGGGGCGTGCAAACCAAGCAATAATTTTGCCAAGGTGCTTTTGCCCGACCCAGTGCCACCTACAATACCTATTTTTTGCCCAGGGCGAATATAAACCGAAATATTACGCAATACCCAAGGTGAACTGGCTGAATAGCGAAAACAGACATTACGCAACATAATGGCCCCACGCAACCGAAAAATCTGCTTACTTGCGCTAGCCGTTTGTTCGGGGGGTTCTAACATCACATCGGCCAACCGCTCCATATGCACAGTCAACATACGAAAATCGCGCACTTTGGCAATAATCGACGACATTGGCCCCAAAAGTGACATGGCAATGGTATTTAATGCCGTCATCGCACCCAACGTTAATTCACCTTGCATCACTTGGGCAGTCCCCATCATCAGTAACAAAGTTGGGGCAGCCGTGTGCATCAGGTCTAAGATACTTGAAACACCCACCCGTGCCTGACTGTTGCGCAAATAAGCCGTCATTTGCCGCTCAAATAACGTGCGCCAGCGCGACATCACCCGATCTTCGATCCCGCTGGTTTTAATGGTGGCGATGCCCGACAAAGATTCAATCAAATAGCTGCGCATCTCCGACTCAGCCACAATATTGCGTTGCATCAAATGCCTCATTTTGGCATCGCTAATGACAATCACACAGGTTTCAACCAACACAAACAGCCCCACCACCCACAACATCCAAGGGGCACGATAAAGCAAAATGACAAAATAAGTTACGGCCAAAATTGCGTCGAGCACGGTTGTAAATAATTCACTGGTCAATGTGTCTCGAATGGTGCTATTGCTGCCAAGCCGCATTAAGAGGTCACCCGAATTACGCTGTTGAAAAAACTGAAAGGGCAATGACAATAAATGGGCAAAAAAGCCCGACATCATTTCGCGGTCAATTTTGGTATATAAATGCACCAAAATTCGTGAACGCACATAACCCAAAACAGCTAAACTAAAAATCAGCGCCGCAGCCCCAAGACCCAATGCCCACAACCAGCCTACATCTTTGGCTGGCAAAATATCGTCAATCAAAATCTGATTGACCCAAGGCATCAGCACCCCCAAACCTTGTAACAACAACGAAAGCAGCAACACCCGCAGCCAAAAACCACGTGCTGTCATGGCTTGCTGTATGCTTTTGCGCCAAATCGCCCAATGTCGCTCAGCCGCTTTGGGTTGAAAAGTAGCGGCAGGTTCAAACGCAATCGCCACCCCCGAAAACAGCTTGGCAAACTCGGCATGGCTTATTTGCATTCGCCCCACGCCCGGGTCAACAATATGTGCCATTGTCGCCGCCCAGCGCTCAAGCACCACAAAATGCTTACCCTCCCAATGCAAAATAGCCGGCAACGTCATTTCTGCAAACGCTGAAAGGTCTTGCACTCCCATCGCCGTCGGCGTTAAGCCAAAAGTGCGAGCCGTCTCTACAATTTGCCGCGCACTCACCCCATCACGACCAATGCCCATCAATTTACGGCATTCAGACACGCGCGTGTTGCGCCCGTGATAACTCAGCACCATCGCCAAACACGCCGCGCCACATTCAATGGCATTAAGCTGAAAAATGACCGGCACTCGTTTGGGGGGTAATTGGCGGCGCAACCAAGCCCCGCCCGATTGTTGCCATTGCGCAAACAACTGGGGGAAACGAGCAAATATTTGTGGCCTACGGGTGTTAGGATGCGGCGTTGATGAAGGTTCGATGAACATGCACGTATCGCCAATATCCTACATCTTTACAAACATGTTGTCATCAGACTTCATACTGGCTAAAAGCCATGAGCCATGAGCTTTGAGCCGTGAGCTATAACATTTGTGTAAAAACTCATAGCTCATGGCTCATGGCTCACGGCTTTTAACTCACGGCTTCAACATTGGCAAATAAATCTTCATCGTGCCCGCCCACTTGGCTGGGCCATACACATTGGTGCGGCCTGTGGTCTCAGTTTCCACCAGCCAATAGGTATACACCTTACCAACGCTCGCGTCAGCATCCACATACTCATAGTTACTGCCACTGCCGCCACGCCCTTCACCCAAGATCGCCGCTGCTGTCACTTTTTGGGCATCATCAGGAATTGCATCGCCGCTATGGTAGCCCTCAGCTCGATACAAGGCAAATGACCACGTATCGATCTCACTCGTCGTCACCCACTTCACCCGCACCCCCATGCCACTGGGTGTTGCAGTAAAGCTTGCCAAGGTTACGGCACTGGGGTCGAATGGGCTATTGACGATATTACTATTACGGCTCGTCACCAAAATGCCGCTTTCGTTGCCGCCAATCTGCGCCACATTCGTAATCACAGTCACTGCAACTGGGGTATCTTTAATTCGCACCCTAAAGATAATCTCTTTGCGTTCACCCGGGTTCAGCGCTCCAATCTCCCAAACCAAGGTGTTGTCTGTAATACGTGTCGGGGCCGGTATCGCACTACCAGACACATACTCTACAACGGTGCTATCAATCGGGTCTGTCACGACGACACCCGTCGCCACTGTGCTGCCCATATTCTTAGCAATCAAGGTATATATCAGTTCTTCGCCCGGGCGCACCGTCGAACCATTGCCGCCGCCATCGGGCGTGATCACTTGTTTCTCAATACCCAATTGCGGCAAGATAAATACCCCAGCATCTACTCGTGGTTCAACGCTGCCGCTCGTCAACACATATAGCCCAGTGCCACCAGTCACGGCATCTGCGTCACTATCCAAGGCATCATCACTCCCTATGTTGGGTGGGCTAAAGATATACCCCCCGGGCAATATAAAGGTCACCGAATATGTGCCGCTAATTAGATTGGTAAAGCTATAACCACCATTGGCATTGGTCTGAGTTGTGCTTACCACCACTCCGTTGCTATACAACAACACCGTCACGGCTGCTACCCCCGGCTCACCCGCATCTTGTATGCCATTGTTGTTCGTATCAGACCATACACGGTCACCCAAGCTGGCTGGCCGCCAAAAACCACTATCGGCGGTTGAATTTTGTTGACCCGCCACAAGCGTGATCGGCACCACCAAACCATCATTGTCAGCCGTATCACCGCCAACATTCGCCAAGGTCTGCTGATAACCAGCCGGTGTCGCAAATGTCAGCGTATAAGCCACGCCCGACAACAAGTTAGCAAATTGATAAAAGCCTGTAATGCTAGTCGTGGTCGTAATGGTCGTCGTGGGGGTTTGCAAACTCACCACCACACCAGCAATCCCCGGCTCACCGCTGTCCTGCTGTCCGTTATGGTTTACATCCTCCCAGACATAGTCGCCCACCGTAGCAGGCCGCCAAAAGCCAAAATCAACAGTCATTAATACATCACCCGGCCTTGTCACCACCACCACATTGTTGGGGCGGCTCTGTTGATCTACGCCAAGATCACTATTACTCACACTGCCATCATTTGGGGTCACACTTGCCACCGCCCCTATCGGCGGGGGACCATAATTCACCGTATACGTGTGATTCGCTGGCACAGTAAAAGTGTAATACCCTGCGCTATTCGTCGTTTGTGTATATACATTCCCAGCTTCATCTGTCGCTGTAATAACTTTGCCCGTCACAGGTGTAATCACGCCCGTCGCCACAATACCATCATTGTCGCTTTCTAGCCACACAAAATTGCCAAACATTACAACTGGGTAAAAACCAAAGTCAACAACCAAGTTATCTCTCGCATCTCCACCCGGGCCATTCGTGCCATTCCCCACTGCACCTGCATCAACCTCGCCCAACGGCTCACTTACACCCAAGGTCACAATTGGGCCAGTTACGCCATCGCCTTCAACATCATCCCCATGATCATAACCATTATTGGCGGTAGCGACCCCAAACGTTTGCCCGGTGCTACTCTCGTAGCCAAACAACTTGCCACCACTGGCAAAGTTAATGGCCGGAATACGCACATAGTAACTACCCGCGTCGAGATGATCGAAACGATAGTAACCGCTGCTATCCGTCGTCATGGTCAGCACCACATTGGTGGCTGTATTAACCAATTCAACTGTCACACCGCTGCCCACACTAAGCTCACCAGCGTCCACACGTCCGTTATTCGTATTCACACCACTTCCCGTATCCAACCACACCAAGTTACCAATTGAATACTTCATTGGGGTGCTCGTTGGTGTTGGCGTGGCCGTCGTGGTTGATGTCGCGGTCGCTGCTGGCGTGTTCGTCGCCGTCGCCGTCGATGTTGGCGTGTTTGTCGGCGTTTCAGTCGCCGTCGCCGTCGATGTCGGCGTGTTCGTCGGCGTTTCGGTCGCCGTCGCCGTCGCTGTTGGCGTGTTCGTCGGCGTTTCAGTCGCCGTCGCCATCGATGTTGGCGTGTTCGTCGGCGTTTCGGTCGCCGTCGCGGTCGATGTCGGCGTGTTCGTCGGCGTTTCAGTCGCCGTCGCCATCGATGTCGGCGTGTTGGTCGGCGTTTCGGTCGCCGTCGCGGTCGATGTTTGCGTGTTGGTCGGGGTTTCGGTCGCCGTG
>CAZLOF010000148.1:0-9425 GCA_964560745.1 uncultured Thermoflexus sp. | reverse complement strand
GTGCTGCCGTGCAACAAATGAAACAGCAGGCCCCCGATGCAAATAACGCCCGTGGCGCGATTGTGAATTTTGGCTCAATTTGGGCCGAATTGGGCGGCAAAGGTCACGTGGCCTATTGCGCCAGCAAGGGCGCGGTGCTGCAAATCACCCGCGCCATGGCGCTTGATCACGCGCGTGACGGCATTCGCATCAATGCCGTATGCCCGGGCGAGGTTGACACGCCGATGTTACGCGGCGGCGGACGCGCTGCCCCCATTGACGACGCACGCATTCAAGCCATTGGCGAGACCTTGCCGATTGGGCGCGTGGCCCAACCTGAAGAACTGGCGCGGGCGGTCTTATTTTTAGCTTCTGAGCAAGCCAGCTATATGGTGGGCGCGGTGGTTTATGTCGATGGTGGGTATTCGGCGGTTTAGGCCAAATTTTGAGCGTTCGTTATTGTCATGCAATATCGCTGAGTGCGCGTCCCAGACGCGCATTTGGGGTAAACCCCAAAAATAGACAAGTAAAACCCAGCGTAAAATAGCCCTGTGACAAACATTGCCCCAATGACCCATTTCGCTAGCGCAGCCTAACCCATGCAAACCGGCATTTATTTACACGTTCCCTTTTGCCGCTCACGCTGCACCTATTGCGATTTTAATACTTATGTCGGCATAGAGGATTTGTATGTAGCCTATGCCACGGCACTCGAAAGCGAAATTCGGCAGGCATTGCCAATTGGATTAATGGGCGACACGCCCCACCAAGCCGCGACCATTTTCTTCGGCGGCGGCACGCCTTCGTTGCTCTCGCCCCAACAATTGGGGCAATTGATCACGGCTTGCCGCGAGACCACCGATTTGCCCGCTGATGCCGAAATTACGGTGGAGTGCAACCCGGGCACGGTGACGCTTGATTATTTGCGTGAGTTACGCGCCCAAGGTGTAAACCGCCTCAGCTTTGGCGCTCAAAGCGCCGACCCGGGTGAATTGAAATTATTGGGGCGCGAGCATAGCTGGGATCAAGTGGCGACTGCAATTGAGGTTGCCCGTGCTGCTGGTTTCGATAACCTCAATTTTGACCTGATTTTTGGCTTGCCATACCAATCGCTTGGGTCGTGGCAACGCACCTTGGCGGCAGCCAAGGTCTTGGCTCCTAATCATATTTCGTTATATGCGCTTACTATTGAGCAAGGCACACCGATGTATGATTGGACGCGACGCGGCGAAGTGCCATTCCCCGACCCAGACGTGGCCGCCGATATGTATGATGCCGCTGAAGAAACGCTGGGCGCGCTCGGTTATGTTCATTATGAGATTTCGAATTGGTGCTTGCCGGGCCGCGAATGCGCCCATAATTTGATTTATTGGCGCAACGAACCCTATTATGGCCTCGGTGCAGGGGCACATTCATCATCGATTAACCGCCGCTGGTGGAAGGTGCGGCGACCTGCCGAGTATATTGCGCGGGCCAAGCGAATGGTCAATGGTGAGCCAAGCACAGTGTTAGAAATGGGTAGCGAAATGATTGATCCGGCGGTATCTCGTGGTGAAACGATGATGTTGGGATTGCGTTTACTGCAAGAAGGCATCGAGCAGGCGCGTTTTGCCCAACGCTATGGTGCGCCCATCGTTCATTTTTTTGCCGATGCGCTGGGCGAAGCTGAGGCTAAGGGTCTTATTACCATCGATGCCCAACGTATTTGCCTCACCCAACGTGGGCGTTTTCTTAGTAATCAGGTAATGAAGCTGTTTTTGTAGTGCTAAGTCTTAAGTGCTGAGTGCTGAGTGCTGAGTGCTGAGTCCTAAGTGTTGAAAGTGGAGTTACACTTATGTAAGTTTTACTCAGCACTCAGCACTCAGCACTCAGCACTCAGCACTTTCCAGCCCCCTGACAAATCACATCTATTGTGCCTGACATATCGCGTCATTCAAATGACAGATCAACCTGTATAATCTCGCTGTTAGATTAGGCGAATAAGCATTTATTTAAATTAGTTATGGACTTCGCAACTTTACTAAAAACAACCAACCCCGCTGTTTTGTTGGCAATTGCATCTGCTGGCATGTTGGCAGCCAGTCTTGTGCTCGGTCTGGGCATCACTGTAGGTGGGCGAGCCTTGTCATCATGGCTACGCGCAACTGCACCCTCTGACAAAGAGATGGATGCATTTGATAAGCGTCAACTTCAAGATTTTATTAAAACGCAAGAAAATAAGAAGCCATTTGCAATGACACCAATGAACGAGCCAATTCTCATCTCGTTGGGTTGTTTTTTGGTGGCTTTTACCGCGGCCAGCTTATTTATTACCCCACCAGCTGTAAAAGAACCCGAAGACCCGAACAAACCCAAGCCAGTGGTATTGACCGTTGTTAAAGACCCAGCCAAAGCGACAAAGATCGTTGCCGAATTGCCAAAGGGTAATGCCGCAAATGGCAAAGCTTTGTATGAAGAAAAAGGCTGTGTTGGCTGCCATACACTAGATGGTAAGGCCAGTGTTGGCCCAACCTATCAAGGCATTTATACCCGCGCCGCTAGCCGCAAGCCTGAATATGGGGCCAAGGAATACATTTACGAGAGCGTTGTCAACCCCAACGTGTTTATCGTTGATGGTTTCCAACAAGGCATCATGCCAAACAACCTCAACACCCAATTTAAGCCACAAGAAATTGCCGATATGTTAGCGTGGATGGAAGCGACCTTTAAATAACCGAGTGTGTAGATCGGTAGATAAGATAGTAGCTCAATACAAGCGCGACGATCATGTAATCGTCGCGCTTTTTTTATAAGCATGACCAAAGCTGAATTAATAACCCAAATAGAAGATGAACGGGCCGAGCTTGAGGCCCTTTTAGAGACACTTAGCCCAGAGCAGATGCAACAACCCGGCGTAATGGGCCAATGGTCAGTGAAAGACATTTTGGCCCATTTGGCTGTCTGGAGCGCTCGGACTATTACACTAATGTTTGCAATTGAGCGCAAAGCCAAACCCACTTACCCCCAGCCCGGGCGCGATGTAGGTGACGTGTGGGCAAGCGTAAATGCCAAAGATTATGCCGAGCAAAAAGAACGGTCTTTAGATGAAGTGTTGATCGATTTTCGCGGCACACACACCCAATTACTCAAGCGGGTAACGAATTGGAAAGATGACACGCTATTATTTGACACACGCAAATTTAATTTGCGGGGTCAATCATTAGCCGATATCATCCTAAGCAATTCGGTTGAGCATGATGCTGAACATGGGGCCATCATTGAACAATGGGCGGCAAGATAAAACAGGTTTTATGCAGCACGAGGTTCATCGAGCCACAGGCTAATATCTAATGCCTTGACACTGTGTGTGACCGAGCCAGTGCTAATATAATCGACCCCCGTTTCGGCAATTGCCCGCACATTGTCGAGGGTGACATTGCCGCTGGCTTCGAGCGGGGTATGCCCAGCCACAAGCTGCACGGCCTTGCGCATATCTTCTACACTCATATTATCGAGCATGATGCGATCGACCTTTAAGCTTAGGGCCTCGTTTAGTTCGTCAAAATTACGCACCTCAACCTCAATAGGGCGGTTGCGTTGGTCACAATTTCGCACCCGTTGCACGGCTGCTGTAATATTGCCGCCGCAGGCCGCAATATGGTTATTTTTAATCATCACCATATCATATAAGCCAATCCGATGATTGACTCCGCCACCAATTTTGAAGGCCAATTTATCGAGTGTGCGTAGACCCGGCACGGTTTTGCGCGTGTCGAGAATTTGGGCAGATGTACCTGCCATCACTTGCACAAAACGATTGGCGGCACTGGCAATGCCGCTCATACGTTGCATGAGGTTGAGCGCGGTGCGCTCAGCGGTTAACAAGGCGCGGGCAGGGCCTTCGACTGTGGCGATGGTTTCTCGTTTGCCATAAACCTTGTCACCATCGCGCAAGGTCTTTACCATGCAGCAGCGTTGATCAACGGCCTGAAACACATATTCGGCGATGTCTAATCCGGCAATCACTCCTTCGGCCTTTGATACAAAACGCCCTGTTAGCCATAGATCTTCGCTAACGGTGCAAAGCGTTGTTACATCGCCGTCACCAATATCTTCACGCAG
Organism: uncultured Thermoflexus sp.; assembly: GCA_964560745.1. Classification (GTDB taxonomy): domain Bacteria; phylum Chloroflexota; class Anaerolineae; order J036; family Brachytrichaceae; genus AQU-03. The sequence goes on along the minus strand of CAZLOF010000148.1, from coordinate 5,345 downwards.
CGCTTGCGCCACAATGCCTTTTATTTCGTCTGTAATCATAAGGAGTTATGAGCTGTGAGCCATGAGCCATGAATTTTTTATGGCTCACGGCTCATAGCTTATGGCTAGATGAGACCTTTCACCACATCGGCTAGCGACATCGCGTCGCCGACGTTGCCGGGGAATACGATATAACAGAGGCCGGGGTGGCGGCTTTCTGGGCCGAGTGTCCATACTGGCACACCGGGCATAATTTGCCCACGCACAGTGGCACGGCGCACCGACAAGGCTTTGGTGGCAACATCGGATGAGGTGATGCCGCCTTTGGCAAGCATAAAACGAGGACGGGCAATAATGCCTTGCACCAACGTGATGAGGCTGTCTGACACTCGTCGACCAATCTCAAAATTGCGCTCAGGGTCGTCATCGCTAAACAGATCGCGCGTGGTGTAAATCACTGCGGTGCGCTCGGCCCGCATGGCATTGTTGGCAGCTTTGATCACACGCGCCAATTCTTTTTCGCGCACAGGGTCTTCAAATAATTGATCAACTCGCAATTCGACAAAAGCCAACCCTTCAACTTTGCGTAGCTCGGTGAGTTGGCTGGTTGTTTTGGGCACATGCGACCCCACCACAACTAAGCCACCCCCTTTTTTGGGCAATTCAAGTTCTGGCCGGGTTAATAATGGGCTAGCCATTTGCCCAGCCCGTACCCGCACAAATGAGGCGGCGCTGCGATATAAAAAGCGTTTGCCAGCGGCTTCGGCCATTAGGGTCGCTTTTACCACTACTTCTAAATCACGATAGCTGGCGGCATTAATCACACACACACGCCCATTTTTAAGTAATTTTAATTGTTTGAGCAGACCATCAGGGCCTTTTTTGCGAATGTCGTCAATTGTAATGACGGCGACTTTGGATGCTTTGATCTTGCCACCGCTTTTTTCTTCAACCCATTCAGTTAAATCAGAATTGCGATAACCGAAAACGGTATCTTGGGCAAATTCAGTTTCGGCGGTTGGGGTCAACATATCACCTTCGGCTACATAATGAATGTTATTGATGGTGAAACGCCCACCTTCGATAAAACAGGGGATGATGAGAGTGGCATCAAATTTAATATCAAGTGCCGTCGCCAATGCATCGGTTTCGGCGGGGTAATGCCCGCGTAAGGTCGAATCGCTGCGGCTAACGATAACAAATTCGCAACCTACAAGCTGGGCTGCTGCGGTTAAATTTTGACCGATTTCAATATTTAGCGCCTGTGCCTTGGCCGTTGGCAAACTGCGTGAATTGGTGAGCACATAAAACACATTTGATGTTGTCGATGTAAGCTCGTTACGCAATGACTCAACTGACCATTCTGTTAATACAGGCACATTGCGCATAGTTTGGGTGCCGGTCGGATCATCGTCCAACACAACCAGCTTGCGCGTTGCCTGTTGCAGATCGGCGCGAATATCGCCGATGAGGTCAGTTGACCATTCCGGAGGAAGGGTATTTAGGAGATCAGTTTTTGCAACCATTGATGAACGATTGATAATTTTGAGACTACCCTAATTTTCTCATAAATTATGACAAATAGCAAATTTGTTTTAATGATCTTTGGCTTGTTGATGCTAGGATGCGGCGAAAGACTGATGCCCTATTTGTTAGGTTTTGGCAGGGTGATCGCAACGATAAGTGCGATGATGGGCAGCATTGTCAAAATAAGTAACACAGTGGATAAGCCAAATATATCGGCTACTCGGCCTAATAGCGGCGAGGCTAACCCACCCAGCCCAATTGCTGCGCCGGTAGTCACACCCGATGCCACGCCTAAATTCGCAGCGGCATATTCTTGTCCCATCACAATACCGACCGTGAAGGCCGCTGCCGTTGCCATGCCCGCCAAAGCCAAAACAAGGCTAGAAATGAAGCCATTGGTATTGAGAAATACGATCATCAAAATGGGTAGGACCGCCAGCGCAGTTACTAAAATGCGTTTGCGCCCAAAACGGTCAGACATAGCCCCCGCCAACAATGTGCCAATCGCCCCGGCAACTGAGATGAGCGTAAGGTGACTATTGGCCTCGGCGATGGGCAGCCCACGCACTTTAATGAGATAGGCTGGCACAAATGCCAACAACCCATAATATAGCGCAGTGCGTAGCACGATAACGATTGTAAGGCGGATGAAGGCAGACCAATCAGTAGTAGCATCGGCGGCGGCTGTTTTGCCGCTGCGGTTGATAGGGCGAAAACGGTTGAAGCGCGGCAATTCGCGCCACAATATTAGCGCATAAATGGTGGCTGGTAGCGCCATTACCCAAGTGCCAGCCAGACCAAGCCACAATACAGCGGTGGTGATGAGAGCAGGGCCAAGCGCAAAGCCAAGATTGCCGCCAACATTAAAAATGCTCATACCGCGACCACGTTGTTGGCGCGACACATAATTGGCAAAGCGGTAGCTTTCGGGGTGAAAGGCTGCTACGCCTGCACCCGAAATGATGACTGAAGCAATAATAAAGCCATAGTCAGGCACAAGCCCCGCCAGTGCAATCCCAAATCCGCCTAAAAACATGCCAAGTGGGATCAGCCAAGGCAACGGACGACGATCTGAAATGATGCCGAGCAGTGGCTGTAAGATGCCTGAAATGAGCGTGGCGGCCAACACGACCCCAGAGGCAGCGGTGTAGCTAAGATCACGCTGGGCGACTAAAAATGGCAGCAGCGCCGACACCGCGCCCTGGTTGACATCGTTGAGCAAATGCCCAAGCGCAAGCATAACGATGCCGCGACGGTCGAGGACGGTAGGGTGGGGTGCTGCAATCATAATCTTGATTTTTATCTGTCTTGCCGTAAATCAGTTAAGTATATAATCAATTTACAGGTTAGCCGAAGCCGAGCAGGCTTGCTCCTCTATAATCCATGATTATTATGAGCAACTCACTCTCCCTTTCTGCATCCGATATAAGCTATATAAACGAAATAAAGGCATGGCGGGCCGACCGCGAACAAAAATTGCGTGCCAATGATGGTTGGATCACCTTATGTGCATTAACTTGGCTGAACGAAGGCGATAACACTGTTGGCAGCGATGAATTGAGCGATATTGTGTTGCCAGCCAGCAGTGTGCCAGCCCAATTGGGCAAAATTCATTTTAATGCTGGGGTCGCCACACTCATCATTAGCAGCGACACACCAGTGCAGGTAGATGGCGCTATTACCCGCCAAGCGGTGCTGCGCTCCGATGAGAACCATCAAACACCCTCATATATTACTGTTGGCGATGTGACTTTTTTTGTCATCAAACGTGGCGAGCATTATGGTATTCGTGCCCGTGACAAAAATAGCCCTGAGCTAAAGGCTTTTGGCGGTTGCACATGGTTTGATGTCAACCCCAATTATCGGGTAACGGGTAAATTTACGCCACATGTGCCAGCACGCCAGTTGCCAGTTATGACAATTGTAGGCATTACTGAGCCAACTGCCAACCCGGGCACTGTGTCTTTTGAATTAGACGGGCAATCATTTCAAATTGAGGCTTTTGACGGTGGTAAGCATAGCCTGTTTATCGTTTTTCGTGATGCAACAGCCGGCAAATCGACTTATGGCTCAAGCCGCTTTTTATCGGCCCCTATCGCCGACGATGGCACGGTGGCGTTGGATTTTAACAAGGCCTATAACCCGCCGTGCGCCTTTACGGTTTATGCGGCCTGCCCGCTGCCTTTGCCCAGCAATATTTTGGCCCTGCCCATCGAGGCGGGCGAGCGCTATGCGGGTGGCATTCACGCATAATTGCTGATGAGCCATGAATGAAATCGATATCACCCTGGTTTTGCAGCAATTTGCCGGCCTTGCCCCCATGATGCAATTGCTGTCGTTTTTGGGGCAAGAAGAGTTTTACATTGTGCTAATTCCCTTGGTGTATTTTGTGTTTAGCCGCACCTTGGGCATTCGTATGTTAATGCTGTTGTTGATCTCGACAGGAATTAATGTATTGTTGAAGCTGGCATTTCACATGCCGCGCCCGTATTGGGTTGACCCGCGAGTGCAGGCCTTTGCCACCGAATTAAGTTATGGTATGCCTTCGGGTCATGCCGAAATTTCGGCGGCAATCGGTTTCTTGTTGGCTTTTACACTTCGCAAACCCCGTATCACCATTTTGATTGGCGTTTTAGTGTTTTTGGTTGGGGTGTCGCGGGTCTTTTTAGGGGTGCATTTTGCCAGCGATGTGCTGGTGGGGTGGGTTTTGGGCGTGTTGACGGCGTGGCTGTTTGTATCGATTGCACCCAGCGCCGAGCGTTGGTTGATGCGCAGCCAAGTTCACTTGGCTTTGGGGGCGGGCGGTGCGGCTGCCTTGGGGCTGATTTGCATTGGCTTGTTGGTGCAGGCCAGTATTGCGCCTAGCCAAGACCCACAAGTATGGGCACAATATAACCAAGACGCCCGTCGTTTAAATGAAGTGGGCACAGTAGCCGGTTTGTTGATTGGCAGTGTGATTGCCTATGGCATGGTCAAACAGCCGTTGTTTATTGACGACAAAATGCTTTATCGTTTGGTTGCCATGCCAACAGTCAAACCATTATCACAACAAACGCGCTGGGTGCAATTTGCCATTAGCGTATTAGGCGGTTTTGTTTTGTGGATGGGGTTACGGGCGATCTTTCCACGTGAGCCTGAGTTGCTTGGTCTGCTGTTTCGAGTGTTGCGGTATGCCTTAGTCGCGCTGTGGATGTTGTGGTTGACCCCGCGTTTGATAAGGCGAAAATAAAAATAACGAGGCGGGTTTAACCCGCCTCGTTATTTTTATTTTCATGGTTAAAATCAATTTATGCCGAATTCACTATCCGTGTGTAAGCCTCGCTTACACACGGATAGTGAATTCGGCAAGTTGTATTTAAAAAAAATTACGCCAATGCCGCCCGCTCGGTGCGGGTGCGCAACACATGTAACACGATCGCGGCGACAACCATGATACCGCCAATGACATCGGTTCGCCAATCGGTATACAGTAGCAATACGCCGCCGACACCGGCCAATATCCGCTCAATTGGCGCTGCCAAGCGCAATATCCATCCACCCATACCCATTGCAATGGCCCCAACAGCAATAATGCTTGTAATAAAGGTTTGAGCGATTAACCACCAATTTCCCTGAAACACCCAGCCAAGTTCAGGGTTGTAGCTTAGTGCCAATTTACCAGCAGCATCAACCAGCAACAAACTCGCACCTTCGGGGCTGATGGTGAACATGATCGGCACAAGGAAGGCGGGCAAACAATATTTCCACGCCATCATCATGGTGGGGTAGGGTTTGCCGCCAGTTAGGGCGGCGGCGGCGGCGGGGGCCAAAGCCGTTGGTGGGGTGACATCGGCCAACAC
>CAZLOF010000147.1:0-9430 GCA_964560745.1 uncultured Thermoflexus sp. | reverse complement strand
AGGACTCGAACCTGTGACCTTTGCGATGTCAACGCAACGCTCTAACCAACTGAGCTACATCCCCAGATAATTCGCTTTTAATACGCTTTAAAAGCGAACTTAGAATAATTATACATGCTTTTTTTGTTGCGTTTGTATTACGCAATAAATCATCAAATATTCCAGTAACTTGAAAGCATCCATCCTCTTTAGAAAAAGAGGATGGATGCTAATTTTGGCGAAAATTTTGCGTGAGTGACTAAAAATAACTGCCGATGATTTCGAGTAATTTGCGAATGCCTTGTGGATCACCGGATTGCACTTTGGTGTCGCTCGCACGAGCGATGGCACTTAATGAATTCACATCGGCATCTTTGCCATAAGCAATTGGAATAACAAGCACCGGGGTACGACCATTGCGGGCCAAATTGATCTCGCGCACAACATCGTTTATGCGTGTTTTCGATGCTGTATCTTGACCATCTGAGAGCAGCAAAATGGCCTGAATGCGCGTCGAGTCTGGGCGCGTAGCCACTTCTTTAACAGCAGCCAACATCGCATCAAATAAGGCGGTGTTGCCATTAGCGCGTAGCCCATTCACCTGATTAATAATTTGAGCGCGATTTGATTCTAGGCTACCCAATGGCGTTAGGGTGCGCACAGTGGTGTTAAATTCGATCAAGCCAACATTATTTTTTGAGGTTTGATCTTCTAAAAATACCCGTATGGCTTCTTTGGCTTGTCCAATCTTATTTTCATCATTCATTGAGCCAGAGGTATCGATCAAAATCATGATATCGGCTTGTTTTTTGACCAATTGCCATGATTGTTGCACTGCCGAGATGGTTTGTGGGTCGGGAACCGGCAAAAAGGTGCGTGGTTGATTAGGGTCAACGCCATTTTCGGCGCTAATTGGCCCTGCGATTGGCACTTCTTTATTCACTGGGCGAAAACCAGCCTCTAATACTTTTTCTTGGATGGGTTTGCTTAAGACATAATCAGTAAATACTTTGGCGGCTTGGCGCTGTTCTTCGGTGACCCAAGGGGCATTGGGTACAGCAAAGGGATGATCATGCGAAAATGTGCCTTCTTTGGGGTAAAGCGCCACCAACTTCTCAGGCGGTTTGGCTTGGGTTTTACCCATATTAATAAAAATCAGGTCATTTTCTTCAAGCGCCACGAAGTCCAGATAATCTGGGCCTTGTGCAATATATTCCTTAAATTCGGTGGTGCGAGCCGAATAGTGCTTAATAAGACGTTCAATTTGCCGCACCCCATCTTGTACTTTTGTATTATTAACTTGATCAATGGTTAATTTGCTGCCATCGTTAACCCCGGCGTTATAACGTGCGCTGGCATAAAACTCAGCCATCAGCGTGCTAAGAGCAGTCGATGAAACAGCGGGGTCAGTATGCCCATAGTAAATGGCCGAGCGCCCCGTTAAGCCATAGTCACGCCAGCCATTGGGTGAATTAAATAAAGCAGTTAGTTCACGCCAACCAATATCGTTACCGTGCTTGGCTTGCAAAGCTTTTAATCGCGATTCCCAAATCGCCATAACCACAGGGGCATTGGCCGTAGCGGGGGCGGCATCGACATCAAAAACCCTTTGTCCAGTTTGATAATTCACCAGTGCCAGCCAATGCCGCACCGAAGGCGAGAAGATCGTAGGCTTTTCAACATTGGTGTTATTTGGCGCAAGGAGTGCATTACGTATGCCCTCGGCGACTGTACCCGATGAACCGCTTTTACCAACCACCCAAATTGGGCGCTCGCCACGCGCTAAATCTTTGCCCGTAACTGCATTGCGCCCATAAGCACCAGCTTTATTAAATTGAAAAATCGCATCTTTGATATATAGCTCTTCTTCGGGTGCATAAATAACGCTAATTTCAATAGCGTTGCTGGGTTTGCTAAAAGTGTCACTTTCAGGCAGAAAATTGCCAACCGTGCGTACACAAAACACTGCGGCCACAATTAAAACAGCCGCCCCAATGATGATACCAAACCACGTTTTTTGTCGATTTCGATTCATTTACCTTCCTCCGCTTTAAATATGGTCAAATCTTACACAACGCTTCACAAACCATGTTTTATCTTTAACAGTATAGTTTACGTATAAGAAAACAATTCGTTGCATTTTGGGTAAATTAAACCTTGAATAACGCAAAAACAAAATGCCGAATTGGCTATCTATCTCAATAAAAGATAGCCAATTCGGCATTTGATTTTTATCACTGAATATCGGAAAAGTGCTATTTAGAGCAGATTTCGAATTGGTGAAAGGCCAATTAAAAATTTGCTCTAGTCATGGTGACTGGTCTGTTTATTGCGGCGAATGGATAATAGGATAGCCGCCCCCAGCACAACCAAAATAAAGACAAGTGTAAATATCGACAATTGCTCTTTGTGCAGGTGCAAGATATCTTCAAGCAACCAATCTTCGGTTAGCATTTTCAAACCAATAAAACTCAAAATAACCGAAAGGGCATATTTCAAATAATAAAACTTATCCATAATACCCGCAAGCAAAAAATACATGGCACGCAAACCCAAGATCGCCATAATATTTGATGTGAATACGACAAATGTGTCGCGGGTGATGCCCAAAATCGCTGGAATCGAGTCAACAGCAAACAACACATCAGTTGATTCAATCACCAACAATACCAAAAGCAAGGGCGTAGCAAGCCGTTTGCCATTTTGCACCACAAAAAACTTCTCGCCATGATATTCGTTCGTCATCGGCACAAAGCGTTTTGCAAAACGAACCACTGGGTTACTCTCAATATCCATCTCATCATCGTCGCCAGCGCGAGCCAATTTAATGCCGGTATACAATAAAAATGCGCCGAATAGATAAATCACAATATGAAATCGGCTAATAATTTCAACCCCAAGTGCAATAAAAATAAAACGCAAAATAATTGCGCCAATAATGCCCCATGTCAGCACCCGCCGTCGATATTTAGGGTCAACATCAAAGAAAGTAAAAACCACCAAAAACACAAACAAGTTGTCAACGCTTAACGATTGCTCAAGCAACCAACCCGTAAAAAACTCGATACCAGCAGTGCGTCCACGTGTTATAAACACAAAAACGTTAAACGCCAATGCCAAAGACACCCAAAACGCAGTCATCACAGCGGCTTGACGCAGCGTAATTTCGTGTTGTGAGCGCTGAAACAGCCACAAGTCGATCCCGATCAAAACAGCCACAAAGACCAAAAAACCGCCTAACCATAATAAATCCATAAAAACTTCTAATCTCCTACCTTAGTTGCAATATGCATTTTATCAGTCAAATAACATTTAAATAGACAAGTAGTGATCATTGGCGCACAAACACAAGGTATATTGATCGTCGTAGAAGATCAGACCCCGTTTTTACTGGTTTTTTACCGTCAAGGCTTGAAATTAGCCCTGAAATTAGGGTTGATCTTAATCTAATAACCTAAAATAAAGGCTTTGATATGTCAAACTCACGCCTGAAGCCGGTGCAGTCGTTCGCCCATCTTATTTTTACATTACTGCTTGCTGTTGCGCTATTTACAGCCCCACCCATATTACAGCCTATTCAAGCCACAGCGAGCTTGCCTGATGGGTTCGGAATTGCGCAAGTTGCAAGCGGTCTTGCAAATGTGACATCAATGGCAATTGCCAATGATGGACGCATTTTCATTACACAGCAAGAAGGTACCGTCAAAGTCATTCAAAATGGCATTGTTATACCAACACCGGTGCTCAAAGTAACCACCTCACCCGACTGGGAGCGTGGCCTCACTGGGATTGCGCTTGACCCAGATTTTCTAAATAACGGCTATCTCTATTTGGCCTATACCGTCACTTCGCCAAAATTACATCACCAAGTATCACGGTTTAAAGTCGTGGGCAACCTTGCTGTAACAAACAGTGAAAAAGTGATCTATGAAATGGACGATTTGCTGCAAAATTTGCATGTCGGCGGCGCATTGGCTTTTGGCCCTGATGGCAAGCTATACATTGCATCGGGCGAATCGAATGGCGCAAACCAACAAGCCCCACAAAGCACCGGCGGCAAAATTATCCGTATCAATTCCGATGGCTCAATCCCCGGCGACAACCCATTTCGCCAATTAGGTGGGCGTGCCCCCTCTGTTTTTGCGATGGGGTTCCGCAACCCATTTACCTTAGCGATTCAACGCACCACCGGTAAAATTTTTGTCAATGACGTTGGCGATGCCACCACCGAAGAAGTCAATGAAGTCGTATCAGGCGGCAATTACGGCTGGCCTGCTTACGAAGGCTACGCCCCCAATCCATTTATCAGCCCCCTTTTCACCTACCCACATGGTGCCAATGATGTTGATAAAGGCTGTGCCATCGTTGGGGGCACATTTTATAACCCAAACACAGTTCAATTCCCCGCAGAATATGTGGGTAAATATTTCTTTGCCGATTTTTGCAACGACTGGATTCGCACCTTAGACCCCACCAGCCCCAACAAAGTAAAGCTATTTGCCAGCAATATTTCGGGTTTTGCAGTCGTAAATATGCAAACTGGGCCAGACGGGGCTATTTATTTACTAGCGCGTGGCATAACCAATGCCGTCGCTGGCTATACTGTCTATGAAACAGGCGCAGTCTACAAAATTTTCTTTGGGGCCAGCCCAACCCCAAATGTGCTTTCGCACCCACAAAATCAAACCATATCGGCTGGTGCACAGGCCACTTTTTCAGTCAACGCCGCTGGGCAAGGCACACTAAAGTATCAATGGCAAAAAAATGGGGTGGATATTCAAGATGCAACCGAAGATACCTATATCACCCCCGGAGTCGCCCTAACTGACAATAATGCGCGTTACCGTGTAATTGTCTCTAATTTTGCTGGCAGCGCAGCCAGCAACGAAGCAATTCTAACGGTGACATCCAATAAACCACCCATCGCTACCATCAATTTCCCACTCGAAGGCAGCAAAGCAAGCGCTGGTGAAACGGTGCGTTTTAGCGGCAGTGCCACCGATCCCGAAAAAGGCATTTTACCCGATAGCGCCTTTGTCTGGTCAGTGCGTATGATTCACGGCGAACATTCACACCCGGTTTTATTACCCAAGGCCGGCATAAGCAGCGGCTCATTCAGCATCCCCCGTGATGGACATCCCGACAATGAAATTTTTTATCGCGTTTATCTTGATGTCAGCGATGGCATTTTTACCACAAACACCTATCGAGACATCTACCCACGCGGCGGCAGCACAGCCCCCAGCGTAACAAATGCAAAAATTTGCAGCACCAATACCAATCGCCTTGCGAACCCAGGGTTTGAAGATTCTTATGATGGTTGGGATGTTTGGGATGATAGTGTTATTCAACTCTTGCCAAATGGCCGCACGGGCAATAAGGCCTTACAAATTGGCACATTAGCTGGCGGCATAGGGCAACATTTTTATACAACAACCGGAGATACATTTGTAGCAACGGCATGGGCGCGATTACGCAACAATGCCCCTAACGCCAAAATTGGTCTCAGCTTTTTCGATGCCCAATGGCAACAATTGGGTAGCAATTTTACGGTTACCGTGCCTCCCACCGCCACATCGGTTACGCGCTACTTCTCTTATACTTTACAAGCTACCGCCCCAACCAACGCTGCCATTGGCGTATTATGGGCGCAAAAACCCAATGGTGGGCATCTTGACATTGATGATTTATGTTTAGCGCGTTCAAGCGGCAATAGCGAAGCCCAACCCATCTCGAGCAGCGGGTTTATGCGCCAAAACGCAAATGGCGAATGGGAATGGTATGCCGCCTCAGCCACCACCGTTGGCACCGAGGTTATCATGCCCTTGCTCATCTCGCCACGAATACGGTAGAAAGCGCCAAGAACCAAGAATCAAGAGCCAAGAATGAGAATCGAATCTTTAACGCAGACAAGCAACAAAAAAATTTTGATTCTTGGCGCTTGGCTCTTGGTTCTTTCACTCGCCGCTGCCTTGCGCCTGCGCGATTTGGCATGGGTGCAAACGGGCTATGACGAGCTTGTATCGCTAAAACTGGCGCTAGATGTGCTACAAGGCCAATGGCCAGCCCACGCGGCTTACAGTGGCTCGGTTGCCAATCACCCGCCGGTTTATGTTTATGTCATGGCCTTGGGCTATCTCATCAGCAAAGATTTTTTGTGGATTGTGGCCTATCATGCTTTACTTGATGTCGCCAGCGTTGCCCTGACGTTTTATGCTGGTTGGCGTTATTTTAGGGTGCGGGTTGGGTTTGTTGCGGCACTGTTATATGCCGTTGCGCCTTGGCCCATTGAATTTGCGCGGCATACATGGCTCACGCCCCAACCTATTTTCACATCAATCATGTTGCTGGGCCTGTTATCCATCACCCGCCCCAGTTTAGGCCACAAATATGGCATCGTTTTGCTTGGCTGGGGGTTTACGGGCTTAATCGGTTCGCATTTATCGGGCATCTATTTTTTACCAGTAATCCTGCTGGCTTTATGGATAGGGCGGCGACAAATACGCCCATTCACACTACTATGCGCTTTTGCACCCCTAATAATCATTGCACTGGCCTATCTTAATTTTGACCACAGCCAAGATTTTAAAAATATCAGCGCCCTGTTCACCGCGTCTGGCGTCGCCAATCGCCCCGCCCAATTTGACCTCGATGCCTTCAAATTTTCGCTAGCCAACACCGGCGGCTGGCATCTCAGCGACATCACCGGCGAGCGGTTTGGTGAATGGGTGACCCAAGTGCCAACTTGGCTGGCTTGGATCGATATCGTCCAAATTGGGTGGGTTGTTCTATCTCTCATCAGTTGCGCATGGCTGGCTTTTCGTCGGCGTTCTGCCGCCATCTTGCTGGTTTTACTCACTTGGCTTGTGCCGGTCAGCCTACAACTTCGCCACGCCATCCCGCTCGGCCCGGCCTATTTCATTGCCCATGTGCCCGCCGCCTTTTTGCTGGTTGGCATCACTATCGATGCGATACAGTGCAAAGTGCAAAGTAGCAGGTGGCAGGTGGCAGGTGGCAGGTGGCAAGTGGCAAGTGGCAGGTGGCAGGTAACAGGTGGCAAGGGATCTGATGTCTTTGCGCTTTGCACTTACTACTTGCCACTTGCCACTTGCTACTTTGCACTTTGCACCATTTTGGCTTGGCATATATTCACTTGGGTGCGCTTTAATGATTTTGTGCAAGGTCATGACACCACCTTGGGCGGCTACGGCACACCAGCCAATAGCGCCTACCAAGCCACCCGCGCAGCCCGCCAAGCCACACCTGCCGATGCTTGGGTAGTGTTTGTCACCCAAGAACCGCCATCACCCTACAATTTACAAACAGTGTTGGCCGATGTCATGCTGGCCGATGTGCCACATCGCATCATGCACCCCGCCGATGGCCTCATTTTGCGCCAAAGCACGTTGCCCTATATACTGGCCCCCGATGCATTTGGCTATGCCAATGACCTCTCGGCACGTTGGCAAATGTCGCCGCTAGCACAATCACATCAGCCATTGCGCAATTTGCCCCAAGCCAGCGAAAAAAACACCGGCTACACCTTTGTCAATCTGCCAGCATACGCCCCCAACAGCTCCCCCATCTCCAAATTTAGCAACGGGATTGAGTTGCTCAAAGCCGATCTAACCCGCCAACCTAAACAAGTGCGCGTTGATCTTACCTTGCGCGTCACCCAAGCGCCACCACCCAATGCCCAATTTCAATGGTTTAACCATTTACTATTGGCAAACACCGACCGCATGATTGCGCAAACCGATGGTTCGGGTATCAAAACCGCCATTTGGCGGCCCGGCGATGTGCTGCGCCAATCATTCGACATTAACCTGCCCGCCGATGCCCCGCCGCCGCCTTATCAATTCCGGCTTGGGTCTTATTTGCTCAATGGCCCGCGTCTCCAAGTCACCCTCGCTGATGGGCGAACGGACGATAAAATTGAGGTGCGCGAAGAAAAGTAAGGCATAAAAAGTTGGCCCTCAATTTCAACTCGCCTTCCGGCTGACAAACACCTCGTTAAACTTGGCATTCATCCCCATACGTTTGTTATCAAAACGCAAAATCTCAGTTTTCATACCCGTCCATGCTTCGATCAAATCAGGCATATCGGCCCCCCATTCAGTGATGACCAGCGAGCCACTATCATCAATCGGGTTACCGTGATATTCGGGCGGCAACACATATTTCACCACACCAGCTTCTTCGGTCGTGCGCACCCGCGTGGGCTGCCAACCATGCCAAGGCACGGTAAAAACATGCGCCCCGCCCGGCTTAAGCGTGCGTGCCACCTCGGCAAAGCCTAGCTCAGGGTGCATCACGTGCTCAAACACATCTTGGCTCACCACAAGATCAAATTCGCCCGCCCCAAAGGTTTGGTGCTGAATGTCTTCACTGCGATATATGCCTTTATATTGCCCCCAAGACACATCGGGCATGTAATGCGAGCCGACATAATGCTTACACTCGCGCTCAAGTTTGTCTGAGGCCGCGCCATAGGGCGATGATTCATGAATATGCAAGTCACGCCAATTGGGGAAATGGGTTTGCAGGGTATGAATAACAGCCCGCCAACGCGGCAAACTACCACACCGCACACAGCGGTCACTCAGCCGCGCCTCGGCCCCCAAATGCGCAAATGCCGTGCGGCGCTCGCAAACCGGGCACCAGCCCAAACTAAACGCCCCGCGCCCAATAAAATGTTGGCGAAATTGGCTATCGGTAGCAAATCGCAATAAGTTGCGGGTAATTTTATTTTGCATTAAAAAATAGGGGGTTGATTGGTTGATTTATTCAACCAATCAACCAATCAACCTTCTTAACTTGTCACGCAAACGGTTTGGCGTGTGAGTATACCCATACACAATACCATCACTGGCTTGATCAGCCAAGGCGTCACGAATGAGATAAGGCGGATGACGCAGCGGAAAATCGAGCGCAACAAGTGGGATATTCGCAAGGCGATTAACGGCGTGGGTATGGGTGGCATCGACCCCAAAGCCGATATTGGTCACAAGGTTGACATTGGGCAGCACATTCAATCCACCTTGCAGCCATGTATGCAATTGCCATTGAAAATCCCAAGTATCACGCCCCTCAAGAATGCTTTGGAAACGTGCGCCCCAAAAATCAGCCAATTCTGGCTCGGCAAATAAATTTTTAAGCACACCGCTTGCCTTTACTTGCGGCCAAAGCGCCAATTGTGGGTCAAAACCTGCCCATGCCCGCCGCCACGTTGCCCAACCCCAAATATGGGTATAACGCGAAAAATAATAGCTATAAGGGGCACGCTGATTGCCAAATTGAAAATTGTTGCCGCTGATCGAGCTGACGCGCTGATCGTGGCGATAACACTCAAGCATTTCGGCGCAAAAGGCAAAAAACGTCGGGTGCGGCAAACAATCGTCTTCAAGAATAATAGCATCTTCAACTTGCTCAAACACCCATGAAATACCGC
>CAZLOF010000146.1:0-9447 GCA_964560745.1 uncultured Thermoflexus sp. | reverse complement strand
GTAGTCGGCCAGTTGGTCGCGCACACTGCGTTGCAAAATACGGCGTAGCGGGCGCGCGCCCCATTCAGGATGCTCGTTTTGCGCCAACATCCAAACTCGGGCGGCGGGGGTGATCTCCAGCCCAATCCCGCGTTCTTTGGCGGTCTTGATCTCCTTCAAGATCATCAAATCCAACACTTTGGTCAGGGCCGCAGGCGACAGCGGCTTAAACATCACAATCTCATCGAGGCGGTTGAGAAATTCGGGGCGGAAGAAACTGCGCACGTCCGTCATCGCCAAATCAGTTGCCACTTCCCACGCGACAGCATCTTCTTTCTTCGAGCCTTCGATCAAGTAATTGGCCCCAAGGTTGCTGGTGAGCAAAATCACGGTTTCGCTAAAGTTCGCCACGCGGCCCTGCCCATCGGTCAGGCGGCCTTCTTCGAGCACTTGCAGCAAAATATCGAGAATGCGCGGATGGGCTTTTTCGACCTCATCAAACAACACCACCGCATAGGGCGATTTGAGAATGCGCTCGGTCAATTGTCCGCCGCTTTCGTAGCCGACATAACCGGGCGGCGACCCAATCAAGCGGTTAATCGTGTCGTCTTTTTGATATTCGCTCATGTCGATGGCGATCATGGCATCGTCGCTGCCGAACAAAAAGTCAGCCAAGGCCCGCGCCAATTCGGTTTTGCCAACGCCGCTGGGACCGAGAAACAAGAATGAGCCGATTGGGCGTTTGCTGTCTTTTAGCCCAACCCGCGCCACTTTGACGGCGCGGCTGACCGCCCGCACCGCATCATCTTGCCCGATTACACGCTGTTGCAACGCCTGATCCATGCCCGCAAATTTGCTGCGCTCGTCTTGGCCGAGCTTGTTGGTGGGCACGCCGGTCATTTGGCTGATGGCGAGGGCCACGGTATCTTGATTGACGATTTTTGAGGTCGCCGTTTGCCCTTCTCCCACGTTATTCCCTGCCACTTTAATCATCGAACAGGCCCGATGTAACACCCGCACTGCCGAGCCGGGCAAAGGCTGGTCGCCAATGAAGCGGCTGGCTAATACAGCGGCGGCTTTGGTGGCTGATGGGTCAATCGTCAAATCATATTCGCGCTCGATGCCGGTTTTGACCAGCGCCAACATTTTTTGACACTCGTCAACCGTCGCTGCTGGAACCCGCAACACATGCGCATGTTCCGAGATCGACAAATTGCCGCGTAATTTATCAGTATATTCGGCCTCGGTGGTGGTTCCAATGATGATGGCGTTGCCTTCTTCGGCCAAAAATACCTTTTGCAGCGCTTTGGTCACGCTGTCTTGGCGGTAATCACGCGCAAAAAAACGGTGAATGTTGTCGATGAATAACACGCCGTTTTCGGCCTGCCGCAACCCGGCTTGCAACGCCATTTGTGGGTTGTCGAGCCATGCCACGTCGCTCACCTCGATGATGGATTGCAGCTTGGGTGGGGTGGGGCCGATGCCTTGGCCCCAGCCCCCCACACTGAGCAATGCCAACGATTGCACCAAACTGCGCCGTCCACTGCCATCATTTGCCAGCAAAATAACGTGGCGATCACGCGATAACGATAGCAGTGAGCACAATTCGCGCAGCAAGCCATCACGCATATATAGCGGGGCCAACAAGCCATTACGGGCTTGTTTGATCCAATCTTGCACCACCGTGCGTTTGCTCACCACCCCATTGTTTACCAGCTCGGCAATGGCGGCGGGTGTCACCCCGCGCCGTTGCAACGCCCCAGCCGTGCTGACACCGGGTTGGGCCAACGCGCCCAACAAATGCTCTGTGCCAATATAAACCTCGCCGGCTGCCATTGCAATACTTCGCGCCTCATCGATGGCGATTAGTGTTTCGTCAGACAACGTGACCGGCGTATTGTTGTCGGTCATAAATGTAAAATTGGCGCTGCGCCCCACGCGCGTTTTGAGCTGATTTTCAAGCTCAAGCTCAACCTCTTTGAGCTTAAAGCCACGGGTTTGGGCCAGCCGGTCGAGCGCACGCTCGGCGGTGCTCTGGGGCATACGTATGAGTGCCAATAGCAACATTTCGGGCATTAGCATCGGTTTGGCTTGGCTGCGCATGATATCGGCGGCACGGCTGAGGGCTGTGCGGCTATTTGCATCGAGGAGGTCGGGGTTGAGGGTTCCCATTTTGATATCATACCTGATGTGCAGGGGCGGGTGTGTGGGCGAATTGGCCTGTGCCGAGCGCCAAACCGCCAAACCCGATGGCATAGAGCAACGATGGCAACGCCGCCACGCCATCGCCCAGCCACAGCAGCCATAGGCAAGCGCCAAATGAATAGAGCGCAAGACCCAATTCGGCTTTGCTGGTCCAATCGCTGGTAAACGCATAATCGGTGCTAGGGGATGGTGGCTGGTTGCGGTTGAGATGGTCGCCGTTGCCTGCTTTGGGCGTGCGCACAAATTCGCCACCGTGTGGCGCAACCCAACCGGCCAAAAACGCCGCTGCATCTGAAAACGACAGTCCGATGCCAAATATCACCGCTGTTGGCAAGATGCGCACCAAATCGCGCCAGCGCCGCCCCTGAGCCTGATGTGCCACACACATCAGTAATAGGGGTAATGCCCCCACCAAGTTGGTTAGCCCAAACCACGCGGGCAGGGTGATGGGGTGCGTGACTAGCGACAAATTGCGCAGCAGCGCCACAATCGGGCCGACCAGCACCAACATCATGATGAACAAATGAATGATGTAGCCGCTAATATGTAGCGCCCCAGCCAATTTGCGTATGGGCGAAACTGGGCTACGCAACAGTTGCGGGATGAGTTTGCGGATGCATTGCGCCGTACCGCGTGCCCAACGCGCTTGTTGGCGTTTAAAGGCCAACAAACTGGCGGGTAACTCGCTCGGCGCGGTTACATCGGCCAAATAGCGGCCTTGCCAGCCACGTATGCCAGCGCGATAGCTCAGGTCAAGGTCTTCCGTCAGGGTGTCGCCTTGCCAGCCGCCAGCATCTTCGATGCATTCGCGTCGCCATATCCCGCCCGATCCATTAAAGTTCATCAATAACCCCATGGCACTGCGGGCCGGTTGCTCAATCACAAAGTGCATGTCTAGCATCAACGCCTGCGCTCGTGTTACCGCATCTTGCTCGCGGTTTAAATAGGCCCAGCGCGTTTGCACGAAACCGATTTTGGGAGATGAGGGGGTGACAGGGTGAGGGGGTGACAGGGTGAGGGGGTGACAGGGTGACAGGGTGATTGGTTGATTGGTTGATTCGATCTGACTACTGACTACTGACTTCTGACTACTGTCCCCAAAATGTGGTAATACCTTTTGCAAAAAATCGGGGGCAGGCACAAAATCGGCATCAAAAATGGCGATGAAGTCGCCGGTTGCGCTGTGCAGGCCATTGGCCAACGCACCGGCTTTATAGCCAGCGCGGGTGGGGCGGGTGATGTGGCTGATGTTGACCCCACGCGCCTGCGCGGCCCGCACGGCATCACGGGCGAGGGTGCGCGTGACATCGGTCGAGTCGTCGAGTACCTGTATTTGCAGGCGGTCAAGCGGATAATGTTGGGCGCAGGCGGCGGCAATGACGCGCTCGGCGACGTAGCGCTCGTTGTAAAGTGGTAATTGGATGGTGACGGTAGGCCAAAGGGATTGGTCGTTGGGTTGTGGGGGGGGCGGTGTGCGCTGTGTTTTGCGCCAATAAATGAGCAACAATGCGCCTTCGTGTAAGGCATAGATCGACAGCATTAGGGTGGCGATGACTTGAATGGTGAGGAGCAGTGTAAAAATCGTATCGAAAACGAGAGGCGAGATCATAGATATTTTGCAGCCAACTTTTTTACCGTGCTGATATTGCGCATGGTGGCTGGCATGCCAATGGCTTTTTCGAGCGTTTTGCCCGAAAATGTCGATTCGCTCATTTTAATGCGGCACAGCCAATAGACTTCGCGCCCGTAAATATGAAATGAATCGATGGGGCTGGTAAAGGCCAATAATTTTTGTTGGGCGGCGGCATCGGGCGCGGTTGCAGTGAATGAGACATATAAGCCGCTGTCTTTGCCGTTCAGGGCCACATCGGCAAAGGGCTGATAGTTGGCAATAGCGGCTAATTCAGCCGTTGAACGAATAAAGGTGGCGACAGCGTAGCCCAAGGCTTTGTGCAGCGCTGTCTCAATTTGGGACTCAAGGGCTTGGGTGTTTGGGTTGGGGCTGTCAAAAATGACATTGCCGCTAGCGATGAAGGTCTCTACTTTTGCAAAACCCATCGCCTCAAACAAACCGCGCAAGTGATCCATTTTGATCGTATGCCCACCGACATTGATGGCGCGTAAAAATGCAATGTATTTTTGCATGAAATAAAAAATTGCGAAGGGGCGAAGAATGCGAAAATAAATGATTTCGCGTTCTTCGCCCCTTCACGTTTAAAACATCAAAATGTTGCGATTTACTTCTCTAAATCATCCGTATCGAGGCTGCTGATAAAGTCGCCAAACGCACCCAAATCCAATTCTTCGTCGGGGTTTTTGGCATCTTCTTCCTCTTCATCTGCATCGGGCATGATGGCGGCTTTTTCCATCACAATATCATCGATGAAGATGGGGCATTCGGCCCTCACGGCCATCGCAATGGCATCACTGGGGCGGGCATCTACTTGCACCGTGCGGCGGTCTATAACCATCTCGACCCGCGCATAAAATGTATCTTGATACAAATCGCTGATGACGATTTTTGTAATTTTGCCGCCCAGTTCTTCCACCATTTTCTTTGCTAAATCATGGGTTAGGGGGCGCGGCACTTGCACTTTTTGCAGATGCATATTAATGGACTCGGCCTCGGTGCGCCCGATCCAGATCGGCAAGTAGCGGCGACTGTCCATGTCTTTTAAAATCACCACATGTTGCTGAGACATCAGGCTAACCCGAATACTATCGATTTTCACCTCTACCATATACCAGATTATACTCATGCAATTCACAGGATTGATTAGGGTAGGTGCAAACATATATGAAGATCACATTTTGGGGTGCAGCGCGCACCGTTACCGGCTCACAACATCTGATTGATATTGCGGGCGAGCGCGTTTTATTAGACTGTGGGTTATATCAAGGGCGGCGCGATGATGCCAATAGTATTAACCAAACCTTTCCGTTTGATCCAGCCTCGTTGCAAGCAATGGTGCTTTCACATGCGCATATCGATCATTCGGGCAATATTCCTAATTTGGTGAAGCAGGGCTTTACAGGGCCAATTCATGCCACCTTTGCCACCGAAGATATTTGCCAAGCCATGTTGATGGACAGCGCTAAGATTCAAGAGGAAGATGCCAAATTCTTAAATAAACGTGGTGGGCCAACGATTGAACCGCTGTATATGATGGCAGATGCCGAATTGGCTTTGACCCGTTTTAAGAATGAGGCTTATGACAAACCATTTCAGGTGACACCCAATATGCAGGTGCGCTTTGGCGAGGCTGGGCATATGCTGGGATCGGCATGGGAGCACATTCGCCTAACCGAAGGTGAAAAGACAGCCAATGTGGTGTTTAGTGGCGACTTGGGGCGCTTTGGGGTGACGATTTTGCGCGACCCTGCGCCGATGCCCGAAGCCGATTATTTGGTGATTGAAGGCACCTATGGCGGGCGCACCCATGCGCCCATTAGTGATGTGTTGCCTGAGCTAAAAGATGCCATCATGCGCGTCATTCGGCGCGGCGGCAAAATTGTCATTCCGGCCTTTGCGGTGGGGCGCACCCAAGAGATTGTCTATCATTTGAATGGCTTGTTTAATACGCATCAGTTGCCAAACATACCCGTGTTTGTTGATAGCCCATTGGCGAGTAATGTGACGCAGGTATTTAAATCGCACCCTGAATGTTTTAACCAAGATGTGGTTGAGATGTTGGAGAACGACCGCGACGGCGATGCCTTTGGTTTTCCACGTTTGCGCTATGTGCGGCAGGCCGAAGAATCGAAAACAATTAAGGATTTTGAGGGGCCAGCGATTATTATTAGCGCATCGGGTATGTGCGAAAACGGGCGGGTGTTGCATCATTTGCGCAATACCATCGAAGATAAACGCAACATGGTGTTGTTTGTGTCGTTTCAAGCACCCGGCACTTTGGGGCGGCGTATTTTAGATGGCGAGCCGCGAGTGAGAATTTTGGGTGAGACGTTTAATGTGCGGGCCGAAATTCATCAAATTCAATCATTTTCGGGTCATGCCGATTGCCATGATTTGTTGAAATGGGTGCAGCCTAATCTTGCAACGTTGCGCAAAATTTTTATTGTGCATTCTGAAATGGATCAGGCTGAAATTTTGGCGCGTTCGTTTCAACAAGCCGGTGCACGTGAGGTGCATATTCCGGCGCGTGGGCAGGCGTTTGAGTTATGACAAGGTGAGGGGGTGACAGGGTGACAAGGTGACATCGTGAAATTTACGATTTGCGTTAGATCACCCTTTCACCCTCTCACCTTGTCACCCTGTCATCAAAATTAGCCTTTCAGCAACGACTCAATATCTTTTTTGAGTGTTTCATACGATTGCATGCCGTTGCGGGTGGTGACGACTTTGCCATCACCAGTAACAAATACGAATTGGGGTTGGGCGCGGAAGCCATATTTTTGTTTGGCTTCTGCATTTGCGGCGCTGTCGATATCCAAGCTCTTAAATTCGATCTTGCCAGCAAATTCTTGTTCTAACCTACGCACGGTAGGTTTCATGGCTGTGCAGGTTGTTCACCACTCAGCGTAGAAGTCGATGAAGACTGGCTTGATCGCCACGGGTTGCACGACGGCGGGCTGGGCCACGACGACGGGTTTAGCCGGGGCGGTGGTAGCTGCTTGGACTGGTGCTGCCTGTGCAGGTGCTGCTTGCGCAACGGTAGGTTGCGCGATGGCTTGGGCCGGTGCTTCGATTTTTGCGGCTGGGGCTGGGGCACTGGTGGGCGCGGCGGCGCTACAGGCGCTTAATAGTATTGCGGCAAGAATAGCCGAAATTTTTACGTGGGCTTTCATTTTTATCACCTCCTTGTTTTATGGGTTGTTAGTTTGATTTTATTTGGACGAGGGAAAGAATTGGAATCTTACCTCTTTAAATAATGATGCAGTTTAATTCTGTTCTTTGATCGCGATCGAATATTATATTAAGAAAGACTCGAAAATGCGGTTTTTGCCTTGCTTTGCATATTTGATCGTAAAGATTAATGGTTTACGCTTGCGCGGGGTGATGCAACATGGGCAATAGACGCGGCATGAGCAAGCGCCATAGCAGCCGCAGTAACCCCCACATGATGACGAAAGCCGAGAGGATGGCGAGCAAGGTGTTGTGCGCGAAGAACAAAGCAGCAAACTCGCCGCCGATGAGCGCCGATAGCCCAATCAACAGCGGAACCCAAATGAGGGTGGTAATGAGGAAATAGAAGGCGAATTTGAGGAAGGGCTGGCGATAGGCTCCGCTGGCGAGGGCAACCGGCGAATGCCAAGCGGGGGCGAGGCGGCTGATGAGCATGGCTTGGAGCGGGTTGCGTTGGAAGGCGGCGTTGCTGCGCTGTAGTGCTTGTGGCCCAATCAGCCATTGCCAAGGTGGGCGCAGGGCGGCAGATGGGTTGAGCCTGCGCCCGACGCGGTTGACGATGAGGTTGCCGAGGTAAACGCCGACCATGCATGCCAACAGGGCAGGCAGAAAATCGACGCGGCCTTGCATGACCATCACCCCCGCTGCCACACAAGCTAGCTCGTCGCTAAACAGGGCGGTGACACCCAGCAGTATGACGAAGGCGAAGGTGGCGATGCCGATCATTTTGCTCATTTGCACTGGCTGGGCGGCGGCGGCAATGCGGCTGGGGGCGGCTTGGGCGCGGGTGATGGCTGTGCCAGCCTCGACCTTGTTTAAGAAGGGAATGAGTGCGTTGGTGACTAATTCTGGCTCTGAGAAAACCATGCCATGCCCAGACTCAGTGAGCACCATTTCACTTTGCGGCACGATGCGGTAATGTTCGTAAGCGGCTTCGGGCGGCACTTGGCCGTCTTGTTTGCCTTGAATGATGAGAAAAGGTTTCTCGAAACGGTTCATATAATCGCGCAGGGGGCGCTGGTCGCTTTGGTAAAAATTGAGCGAAAACGGCACACCCGGGCTGCGGTCAAGCGCCCCAAAATGTGGGGTTAGGTTTTGCAATCCCCAGAAAAAAGTGGTTTGTAAGCCGTGAATGAGATGGTTGAGATGGTAATCACCAGTCAACTCAAACTCTTGTGCCCCCAATGATGACAGCATGGTGATGGATTTGACGCGAGCAGGCGCGATGTCGTAAAAATTGAGGGCCGGGCCGCCACCCATGCTATAGCCGACGACATGGGCTTCTTTGATATTGAGTTGGTCGAGCAACTCGCGCAGGTAAAAGGCGTGGGCACGAAAGGAATAATCGGGGATGTTGGTTTCGCTGTTGCCGAGGCCGGGCAGGTCGGGCGCGATGATGCGATAGGGCTGGGCTGGTGGCGTGTCGGGGCATTTGATCGGGCCGCGATTAAAGCCATCGCCGCCGCTGCCGGGCGGGGGGCAATTGCCGCTGAGAATGGGGGCGACGCGGTTGAAATTGCCGCCGCTGCCCGGGCTGCCGTGTAGCATGACGATGACCGGTGCGTTGGGGGCGTTGGGCGGCACATAGTCTAAATAGGCCATTTTGATGAGGCGTTCGCTGCTGAGGTCGTTATTGACGGCGTGGACTTGGGCGATTTTTTCGTTGAAGCGTAGCGGGCTGTCGGGTTGGGGGCGGATGAGGCGGGCGACGCTGGAGGCTGCCATAGCGATGAGGTAGAGGGCGAGTAGGAGGCGGCTGAGGCGAAAGCGTTTGGCTTTTGGGGTGGGTGGGGCTTGTGTCACCTTTAGCAGTGTAGTGCCGCTGTCTTAAAAATGGCTGAGTGTGAGGCGGGGCAAAATCGGCCTAAAGATGGAGGGCGGCTTGGTTGACAATAGGTTGCAATTTTGTATTATTTTGGTGTGTGTTGTAAAGATAAGGAGTTAATCCATGAGCAATCTCTCGATTCAGCCCAATTTGTTTCAAATTCGCGGGCGTGGCCTGCGGGTGACGTATTCGACTTCGAGTATTTCGGGTGAGCCGTTGTTGTCGTATCGCGGTCTGCTGGGTGAGCGCCAGTTTCGCGGGGCCGAGATTGGGCGTGAAGAGACCAGCATTGGCACATTGGTGACGGTGATGCTGGGCAATGTGCCGGATGCTGAGACCAGTCTGTTTACGCTGTTGTTGCCGCGTATTAACGGCGATGCCAAATTTAAGTCGGTGGCTTTTCACACCACCGCCCGCACCAGCATCGGTGGGCCAAATTTGGTCAAAGGTCCCATTCAAAGCTATAAGCTGACGGTGATTTGGTGCTTGGCGCAGGTGGTGGACTTCTAGAGTTACGAATTACAAATTACGAATTACGAATTGGTTTTTCGGGTGGTGGGGTTGGGGTTAATGG
>CAZLOF010000145.1:0-9599 GCA_964560745.1 uncultured Thermoflexus sp. | reverse complement strand
TATCGGTTGGGCGCGAATTGCGTCTTTGGTGTCAAATGTCCAGCGAACCTCACCATTGGCGGCAATATCAAGGGCATACACCCGCCCACGCACATCGCCAAAATAAACCAAGCCATTGGCAATTGTAGCCTCACTCCAAACCCAACCCGTCGTCGTTTGCTCCCATTTTTTTGCACCCGTTTCAGCATCTACGGCATAAAACTTGCTGTCGAATGCGCCAAAATACAACACACCATTATTCAAAGTTGGCTGCACTGCAATAGGGGCCTTGGCTTGAAACTCCCAAATCTTTTTCCCCGTCGCCACATCAATAGCATACATACTATGATCCATCGAAGCCTGATACAGTTTGCCATTGGCTAATAATGGCTTACTCCACAACTTACTCTTTGCGTCATTAAACGTCCAAACTATTTTGGGTTGGTTATTTTCCTTTTGAGCTGGATCAAGGGCATATAGTTTGCCATCGCCGTTTGGCGCATAAATCAGTTTGCCATCCGTCACAACCCCATCCACAAATTCTTTAGGGCCAGTAAAACGCCACACCTCAACCCCGTTTTCATCTGACAAACCAAACAAACTGCGTTGGGTATGATCTTCTTTAGAAAAAAGCCCCCCTGTGCTGGCAAAATTTAGCCCTTCGCCCACCACAATGGTATTGCCAAACTTAACTGGTTGCCCGGCAAATGGGCCGCGCTCAGGCGCAAGTTGGGTTGGAAATTCCCATAACAGATTGCCCGATTGCACATCATACTTATATACTTGACCACCACGTGCCAAATAAGCAACATTGCCCTCTACAAGCGCACCCGGAAAAGAGCTGGGAGCCGAATCACTACCGGTACATCCCATCAAAAGCATTGTAACTGTCCCCACAATGCCCAATTTATACATTGAAGCTTTCATAAATTTTAAGGAACTGGATCATAGCCGCCGGGGTGAAAGGGATGACAACGCGCAATACGTTTTGCACCCATCCATGTCCCCTTCAGCGCGCCATATTTCATAATTGCTTGCCGCGTATATTCGCTACACGAAGGCGTAAAACGACAAGACGAAGGCAATGCGCGTGAAATAGTGACTTGGTAAAACCGAATTAAAGCCACGAAAACGCGTTGTAGCCAAGATAACGCCTGTGGCGATGCCACAGGGTCACTTGGCTTGTTTAAAGGCGCGTGGTGATGGGCAACTATGTTGCCCGCACTTCGCTTTTTACGATTTTTGCTTTTCGTGCCAGCCACCGGATCTCATCACGCACTTGCTGCATACGCACATTGGGTGCGCAAATCTCAGCCCGTGCAATTAACACTATATCCAAATTAAGCCCAGTCACCCATTCGTCAGCCAACAAACGCATCGATTCGCGTAATAAACGGCGGGCACGATTACGTTTTACTGCATTTCCCAATTTCTTGGTCGTAATAAACCCAACTCGAATAACGCCAACTTGCGCCACTGCTAACTTTGAATGCTGGGGCGGTGCCATAGAAGCCTGCGGGCGCGTGGCAATATTTAATGAACACAATTTTCCATGCCAGCGCGATCCAAATTCGCGGACCCGCTTAAAATCCTCGGACGTACAAAGTGTTTCTATGGCGAATGGGGGCTGAAAATTAAAAAAGCAGAATTGAGAACGCGTGTCTACATCCTCAATTCTGCATTTTTAATTTTTATATTTACTTGCTGCCCAAAGTGCCTTGGCGGCTCTTGGCAGGTGAATACTTGGCGTTCCAATCCAACGACTTAACGTGATTGTTGGCCGTAACCACGAGATCGTGTCGCCCCTTCAAACGCCGGGCGCTCAAAACTTTTCGTCCGCCAGCGGTCTTCATACGAGAACGGAAACCGTGTGTGCGCACACGATGCCGAATTTTTGGTTGATATGTTCGCTTAGTCATGCCTCTTTCTTCCTAACCTTTATTCAACAGTCATCATTCACTCTTATTTTTTCTTATTTTCAATGACTGATCATCCTGAAACTAAAAGCGAGTGATTATACCGCAGCTTATGAACCTTCGCGCCAAGTAGGCAACCAATGATATTCAGCTGGAACTGGCAACACCCCTTCCCACGCCACCCGCCTAAAATATTCTGGGTCAGTATTGCCCTCAGTATTAATCAACAAGACCTGCGAATCGGGGCCAAGCCCAAGGCTGTCGCGCAGTGCATGTGCATTCGGGTATTCCATGATAAACATCAATGCACCCAAAGTCACCGCACCCGATTCGCCCGAAATTACCAATGGGTCGCCATCGAGCGGGACTGCATAGACCCTCATGCCCTTCGCCGCCACATAATCGGGGCAAGCCACAAAAGCATTGGCGCAATCCCACAACACTTTCCACGCCAATGGGCTGGGTTCGCCACAGGCCAAGCCAGCCATAATCGTATTTAGCTCGCCATGCACGGTATGCGGTTCACCATCGGCGGCCTTAGCCGATTCATATAAACAAGCCGCCTCAGATGGCTCAACCACCACACAAATGGGTTGATCGGCCCCAAACAATTGATGATAAAACCCAATCGTGGCTGCCGCCAATGCCCCCACCCCAGCTTGCACAAACACGTGGGTTGGCTTGGTGATGCCTTGGGCCGAAAATTGCTCTTGCGCTTCTTGATACATGGTCGTATAACCTTGCATCACCCAAGCTGGCACTTCTTCATAGCCCTCCCACGAGGTGTCTGAAATCACTTGCCAGCCATTGGCGGCGGCATCTTGGCTGCACTGCCGCACAGCGGCATCGTAATTGCCTTGCACCACCCGCACCTCGGCCCCCGATTTGGCAATGGCATCGATACGAGCCTGTGAGGTGTCTTTATGCACATAAATGACGCACGGGCAGCCAAGCTGCTGGGCGGCCCACGCTAACCCACGCCCATGATTCCCATCGGTGGCGCTGGTAAAGGTAATGTGGCTGATCTTGGCGTGCATTTCTGGCGAAATTAGCTCTTTATAAGTCAAGTCATGCCCGGGTGTGCCAAATTTCTCATTCAAAAAGCGATAAACCGCAAAAGACCCACCCATGATCTTAAATGAGTTGAGGCTCATACGCTGTGATTCATCTTTGACCCAAATCCCCCCGACCCCAAGCATGGCCGCCAAATGTGGCAGTGCCTTGAGCGGACTCATGCGATAGCCCGGCAATTGGCGGTGAAATTTGCGTGCCATATGAAACGATGAAAGGGGTAATACTTGCTCGGCGGCGGGGCTTGGCACAGTTTGCTGCGCCTTGGGATTTAACATCCAGGTGAGTGGTTTTTGTTCGTTCATGATGATCTAACTGGTCATACCGGTAATACCGGTATGACCAGTTAGATTATATAGCTAATCAGAAAAATCTTTTTTAAAGGTTTTCGTGTATCTTCTTAATAAACAAGGGCAATTTAAAAAGACGTAATGCCGAAATTGCTATCCCCCACCCCTACGGGGTGGGGTGGTGATGGTCGCTAGGGTTTTGGGGGTAAAGATGCTATCCCCCACCCCTACGGGGTGGGGGATAGCAATTTCGGCGAAAAATTTTTTTACCACTCATTATTGAGGAGATACGTTTTCGTCGATAGGATGAAATCGACATGTATTTTTTGAGTATGATGTCAAGATAAGCAAAAAAATAAAAATACAAAACAAGTTCTATAATTTAAGCTATGTTACGAGCGCAAAGTCTTACCATTACCTTGCCAGAATCTGTCATTCGATTGCTAAATGAGGTTGCTCAAAATACTCGTTTATCACTAGAACAAGTAGTTCAACAAAGCATCGAAGGAAATTTGCCGCCATCGGTAGTGAATATGCCCATTGACATGCGTGAAGAACTCATTCGGTTACAAACGATGCCTATTAATGAAGTGAAGGCAATTGCACATAGTCAGATTGAACCCGTAATATCGACAAGACACATTCAACTATTAGAAGATAACTCAAATGATTTGCTCACAAGCACGCAGAAAGAAGAATTGTCACAATTAAGGTTACAAGCAGATCAGCATATGCTACGCAAAGCTTATGCTTGGGCAATATTGCGCTGGCGTGGAATGCCAATACCAACACTTGATCAATTACCCCTTAATTGAAATATGGCAGCGATCTCCCCTTCAATACGCAATTTTGTTTTTGAGCGTGCAAACCATTGTTGTGAATATTGCAAAACATCAAGACGGGTTATTGGCATGCCTCTGGTCATCGACCATGTTATTCCTATGAGTAACGGAGGCACACACGACCCAGCTAACTTATGTGCATCTTGTTATCGCTGCAATGAACATAAAGGCAGCAAAACACACGTTTTTGACAACGAAACAAACGTAATGGTGACCTTATTTAACCCAAGAGTTGACCGATGGCTTGAACATTTTATATGGGGAGATGGCGGCACCCATATCATCGGACTAACTGCAATTGGGCGTGTAACAGTCGTAGGGCTACGGCTCAACAACCAATATGTGGTCGAATCACGTAGCCTGTGGGTTGCACGAGGGTGGCATCCGCCCTTGGAATCGCCTTAAATTTTGGGCATCGCCATCGTGAGGGTTTAGCATTCACCCCAACACCCACGCCACCGCGCCAGCCAGCGACATGGCTTGGCCCTGCGCAAAACACAGGGCATAGGTCGCCTCGCCCAACTGAGTGCGTAACGCCTGCACCGTAGGCGACAAATAATGCTCAATCACCGGCAGAATAACCAACCCATAGCGCTCTTGCGCCATCTCATGCACCCCCAACAATTGTGCCGCCCGTTCGGGCTGCCCAAAACGCAGCGCCACCCGCGCCAGCCAAAAAAAACTGTGGCAAATGGCATAGCGATATTCGATTTGCCAGCCCATACGCAAGCTATCTTTAATGTATTTTTCGGCATTGGCTTGATCGCCCGACATCGCGTAAGCCGTGCCTAACATATATAACAAGCGCGTAATATCGCCATGCTCACGAATCACATCCAGCGAAGATTCGAGCAAAGCTTGGGCCTCAATATAACGCTTTTGCAACATTGCAGCCGTGCCCATGTCGGTGTTAACCATCGCGATGCCAAACGCATCGCCCAACTCAACAAATAACCCTAGCGCCTCTTGGCTAAGCGGCAAAAAACCGGCCATGTCTAGGGCATTAAGCTTGCAAGCACTGGCGTGGCGCAAGACCCATGCCAAAGTAGATAAATCACCCAATGGGCGCAAGGTGGCAATCGCATCATCGGCAAAACGTGCACTTTGCTCGTTTTGGGCTTGAAAAGCCGCTAACAACGCCGCCCGCTCCAACATTTTTCCCACTAGTTTGGGCGGCAAATCGGCCCGCAACGCTAAGGCTTGCTCTAGCCAACGTTGGCCTTCGGCATGGTGATGGGTATTCCAAAAGCGGTCAAGCGACAACAACATCCACAGGGCATGAATGCGGTCATTTTTATCACCCGATGTCATCGCCCATGTCACCGCTGCGCGAATATTATCGAACTCGGCATTGATACGCGCATACCACAACACCTGCGCCGGGCCAACCAACCGTTGGGCGGCATAGGGGCACCATTGCGATAACCATGCCAAATGACGGCGTTGTAAATTTGCCGTATCGGCACGACGCGCCAAATGCTCTAATGCAAATTGACGAATGGTTTCAAGATAACGATAACGCAACACCCCATCTTCGGACAACAATTGGGCATCAGCCTCAGGGTGCATGACCGTCACCAATGATTTATCGACCAAGCGCGTCAACGTCTCTAAAACCTCATCGCCGCCAATCGCCTCGGCGGCTGCCAGCGTCCAGCCCCCCACAAATACCGCCAATTGCGCAAATAGTTCGCGCTCGGCAGGGGTCAAAAGGCCATAGCTCCATTCTAAAGTGGCACGCAAGGTTTGGTGATGTGGCGTGGCGGCGCGGTTGCCACTGGTCAATAATTTAAAGCGATCGGCCAACCGCGCCGCAATTTGGTCGAGCGACAATACATTTAGCCGCGCCGCCGCTAACTCAATCGCCAACGGGCTGCCATCAAGCTGGCTGCAAATGTGGCTAATGGTAGCAAGATTGGCGCTGCTCAAGCCAAAATTGGGCTGCACCGCCTTGGCCCGCGCCACAAACAAACGCAAAGCATCGGGCAAATTGGCTTGCGCCTCGACATGGGCGGTCACAGCCAAAGGCAACACCTGAAATCGGGTTTCACCCATCACGCCCAACACTTCGCGGCTGGTGGTGATTATTTTCAAGTTGGGGCAAGCCGGTAGCAAACGGGTCACCAATTCAGCGCAAGCCGCCACCACATGCTCACAGTTATCCAGCAACAGCACCAATTGTTTGCGCCCAAGATAATGACACAAGGCCTCTAAAACCTGCCGATTATCCTCATACAGCCCCAGCGACGAGGCCACCGCCCCAGCCACCAAACTCGCATCGCGCAACGATGCCAATTCAACCAGCCACACCCCATCAGGGTAGGCGGTTGTCAACCAGTGGCCGGTTTGTGGCTGAGTTTGCAATTCGAGCAAACGGTGCGCGGCGGCAATGGCAAGCCGAGTTTTACCCACCCCGCCCGATCCGGTCAATGTCACTAACCGCGATTCGCCCAGCAAATCGACAATTTGCGCCACCTCGGCATCGCGCCCAATAAAACTAGTGACAGGGGTTGGCAAATTGTGGGTGCGCAGGCTGGGCGATGGCAATGTAGGCAGTGGCGATTCAGGGGGCGTGGGGGTGAGTGATGCGGTGGCGTGCTCGACAAAGCCATGCTCATAGGCCAACATATTGCCGCGTGCAAACTCGATAAACCGCGCCCGTTTGTCGGGCGCGATGCTAAATACATCGGCCAAACGCTCGGCCATTTCTTTTGAGGGCAAGCGCTCTTCATATTCAATTTTGCGCAACGTCACCGCCGAGCAATAAATGGTTTGCGCCAGCGCCTCGGCGCTGAGGCGCATGGCTTTGCGTTGGCGTTGCAGCCATGCGCCAAATGAAATGGGGGGCTGAGATGGGGAATCAGCTTGCGGCACAGCCAAGGATGACATGTTTTTTTTCAAAATAAAAAAGTGCGACTGATCTACGTAACACCGCCCCCATTTGGATCACTCAGTTGCGATGGCGTGAGCCAGTGTATCAATCATTGTATCAAAGTCGCGCCAATTTAGCCGCAAGCTGTATTAATTCTTTGATACCTAAAACTTGGTGGGTTGGGGCAAGATTTCGCTACGAGACGGAAGCACGATATGACGTGCCCCAACAGATTGTGACCCCAAAACAAAACAGGAGCTTTAAATGTTTAAAAAAATCACCTTATTACTCACCTCGCACTGGCTACGACCAGTTTGGCAATTAACCTTTGTGATGACGGCGATGCTGTTGATGATCGGCTTTGGGCGTTGGCTCGACATGCAGGTGGCTCATGCCGATGACACTGCGCCCTTGGCATGCCCAATTGGCTTACAAGAAACAGCAGGCTTATGCTATAAACCCTGTAACCCGGGCCATACGCCTGTGGGCAATCGGTGTTATGCAAATTGTCCAAGTGGTTACACCGATGACGGTTTGTTTTGTCGCAAGGATGCGCATATATTTGCCAAAGCATCTTATACACGGGGGCCGGGTGTACCAATGATTTGCGCCGCAAACCAAGAGGGGCAGAGCGGCTTATGCTACCCCAAATGTCAGGTAGGCTATTATGGCGCGGGGCCAGTATGTTGGCAATACTGCAAGGCGGGTTATGCCGATCACGGGGCCACCTGCTTTAAGCACATCTTCGATTTTTACGGCAAGCCTAGTTATGGGCGTGGGGCTGGCGTTGGGGTTAGCGCTTGTGGGGCAGGTTTAGAGCGCAGCGGGTCGTTGTGTTACCCCCGATGCGCCGCTGGCTTTAGCAGTACCGCAGCCAGTTGTTTTCAGGTGTGCCCAGCGGGTTATAAAGATGATGGCGCTGTGTGCCGCCGTGATGTCGTGATTAATGCGAAGCCAAATTATGATAACGGGACGGGCGTGGTGATGAATAGTGTGCCAGTGGCGATCAATGAAAATGCTAAAACAGCTAAAAACACACCCATCAAATTAGCATTCAAGGTTGACAATTTTGATAATGACATATTATCTGATGTTATTTTTGTCGTAAAGCCTCAATTTGGTGAAATAGATGGTGGCATTTACACGCCTAAACAAGATTTTCAAGGGGTGGATTTAACTGTTTGGAAAGTATCGGACGGCAAAAATGAATCGCGGACAGCTGTGGCGACGATTATTGTAGGCGACCCGCCGACCAATGTGGCCCCAGTCGCCGTAGACCGCACCGTGATCATCACAGAAGACATCGCTGCCAGCATTGTGGTGACCTGCACCGACAGCAATAACGACCCGCTGTTTTATCAATTGGTTGACAAGCCCCAACACGGCCAATACACTTGGCTGCCACCCAATACGGTTATTTACACCCCCACCGCCAATTTTGTGGGTAACGACCAATTTAGCTTCCGTTCATATGACGGGCGCGATTATTCGCAAGTGGCGACGATTACGCTTAAGGTGAATGGGGTGAATGATGCGCCCGAGGTCTACACCCAACACATCAGCACCACCCGCAACACCAGCACGGCGCTCGGCCTAGCGGTCAGCGATGCCGAGGGCGACGCCTTGAGGTATCACCTTGTTGCCAGCCCAACGCATGGCAGCATCGGCGGCGATGCACCCAATTTTGTCTATATTCCCAACCCCGATTATGTCGGCGAAGACAGCCTTGAGATCAAGGTGAGTGACTCGCAGAACGCCGCGACGGTGGCAAAGGTGATGCTGAGTGTGTTGCCAAACAACCGCGCCCCGTTGGCGCAAAGCGTGATAGTCAGCACTAGCGAAGAAAGCGCGGTTGCCATCAATTTGCAAGGCAGCGATGCCGACGGCGACCCGCTTCGCTACAGTGTGGTCAGCAATCCAGCCTATGGCACACTAGAAAAGAGCGATGACAATGCCTTTGTATATACGCCCAAAGCTGGTTTTGTCGGCAGCGATCAATTTAGCTACAAGGTCAACGACGGGCAAGCCGACTCGCTGACGGCGCAAGTAAAGATTAATATTGCGGCAGCGCCAATGATCGCCAGCGCGGTTGGCTTGGTGGTAGATGACAAAAATGGCAATGGGCAAGCCGACGAGGGCGAGCGTGGCGCAGGCGGTTTGCGTGTGACGTTGACAGCAACCAATTTTGCCCACGACCGCGCCGCCACTTACGAAGCCTATACCGATCGCAACGGCACATGGCGCATTGACGA
Source organism: uncultured Thermoflexus sp. (assembly GCA_964560745.1). Lineage (GTDB taxonomy): Bacteria > Chloroflexota > Anaerolineae > J036 > Brachytrichaceae > AQU-03. The sequence goes on along the minus strand of CAZLOF010000145.1, from coordinate 377 downwards.
TTTGCCACTTGGCACTTACAACCTGAGTGTCAATTCAAGCTCGGCAATTTACATCGCCAAACCAGCAAACAGCCAGCTCAAGCTCAATCAACGCGGTGTGCAGCAATTACAGTCCATCACCGTCGCCGTCACCCGCCACTTTTTGTTCTTGTCAATGTTAGCGCGGTAGCGTCTATTAACTTAATTTGTAGCATTTTACAAATAACGGCGAGTTCCGGAGGTCGAGGCTTTAGCCAGTTATTCACCCAACCAAAGCCCTTGCGATTAACAAAAGCGTCGGCCGTGTTACTAACAGGCGCGGCAAGATGCCGCAAAGACCCCTCGCAGTTTACCCTGAGATTGTCGAAGTTTCAGTTGAAATTGAAAATGCTTTATCT
>CAZLOF010000144.1:0-9724 GCA_964560745.1 uncultured Thermoflexus sp. | reverse complement strand
GCTTGGGGCTTGAGGTTTTGGGTTTTGGATTGGGCGCGCGTTTTTGCGGGATGGCAACATCAAAGACCTCATCCAACATTAACTTTACATAATGGCTAGCCCGCCAGTCGCAATGAAAAAATAACGAGCCATTCGGGGTCAGCACCCGCGCCATCGCCACCAATCGCGGGCGCATATAGGCCACATAATCTTGGGGGCTGCCAAAATTATCATCATAATCGCGCTTTACCTTGGTGTTAAAGGGCGGGTCTAGGTAAATGAGGTGCGCCGTTGCCTCTGGCAAATCGGCAAGCGCGGTTAAACAATCGGCGTGTATGAGGTAATCTGATGCCACAAGAATGGCAAAGTATACCCGCCTATTTGTTATAAACCCAATAGGCAGCGTTTACATTAGCCGCCATAACCAGTGGTATAGCCCCGAATGCCAAAGCCAGCCACTAACAAAAACATACCGGCGTAGGTCAACATCGCGCCACGATCATCACGCCCACGGGTAAAGGCAAAGGTAGCAGGCACCGAGATGATGACCAACGCGCCGTATAAATAATGCACAAAGCGTACATTCACGCCCAACCCAAGGCTAATGAGCCACAACCCCATGCCCAATTGCACCAGCCCCAATATAGGGCCTAACGCCATCGCGCCCCAATATGAGCTATCGATGCCTTGCCCGCGAAAAAAACGAATCAACCCCCACAACCCCACAAGGGTGTTGTAAAGTAAAACCATGTTGGCGATGCCGGTGTGCAAAATGATTGGGTTCATCGGTAGACAGTAGTCAGTAATCAGTAGTCAGTAGTCAGTATTTGATGTCTATTTTAGCTTAGGGTAAAAAGTAAAGAGACAGAGTGTCAAAGATTAATACCCTTGATACTGACTACTGACTACTGACTACCTATATTCCAACACCATCCGCTCGTTGGGGGTGAATGGCGCAGCAGCGCTGACCGGCAAGCCCAACGCGGCAAACAATTGCTGCACCATTGTCTCGCCTAAAAGCACACTAAATGGGGTTTGGCGGCGATATTGCACCACCCGCGGCTCGCCAGCAATACCACCCAAAGCCGCAGCCTTGGCAATGGCATCCTCTTCGCCGCCCAACGAATCGACCAATTTATAGCTTAGGGCTTGACGGCCCGTGCAAATGCGCCCATCAGCGATCTTGCGCACATCATCTTTGGGCAATTTGCGTGCATCGCTGACAATAGTAACAAAACCTTCATACATTTCGGTGACAATATTTTGCAACAATTCGCGCTCATCGGGGCGCATGTCGCGGAATTGGTTACCGATGTCTTTGTTTTTGCCCGACACGATGGTCACATCTTTAACGCCGAGTTGCTCGGTCAGGCCTTTAATATTGACCAATTGGAAAATAACACCAATCGAGCAAGTAAGGCCATCAGGATGTGCCACGATGTGGTCGGCGGCCATGCTGACATAAAACCCGCCCGAAGCGGCGGTTTCGGTCATCAGCGCAACCACTGGCTTGCCGCTGGCCTTGAGCGCCTTATAAATTTCATTCGAGGCCACCACCGAACCACCCGGGCTATTGACCCGCAAAATAATGGCCTTGACGTTGCTGTCTTTGGCCGCCGCCTTGATCGATTTGACAATCGGGCCAGAGGCCGCATTGCCCGAACTGGTAATGCCATTGCCCGAATCAGAACCCGTCACAATCGCGCCAGCCACATCGACAATGGCTAAAGCGGGGCCAGTGCGCGGGCCAGACACATATTGGGCGGTCGGCTCAGTGCTTGTCGCGCCAAAAGATAAGTTTTCAGCCGTTGCAGCGGAGGTGCCGCGCCCAAGTGAGCCGATGCCAGCAAACATTGACAGCATAAGACACAAACAGGCAAATACTGGCAATAAAAAACCGAGCAATACACCCCCGAGCGCATAACGCGCCACGTTGGTTTGGGGTTGGGGTTGAGGTTGGTTCGTCGTCATTATGAGTGACAGCGTAACCGAATTGCATTAGAAGCGTGTTATACCTTGCCGCCCATAATAAGCCAACGCTAAAAACATCGAACCAACATTGAGTAACCCAAACAGCAAAAACGGCAATGCAGACCCAATTTCCATCAACCACGAGCCAACCAGCGAGCCACCAATCATGCTCAAGCTCCAGACGGCGTGCAATGCCCCAAAAATGCCGGGTTGATGGGTCTTGGGGATGCCATCGGCTACCCACACAAACATCAGCGCCGACAGCGCCCATGCCGCCGCAATCCCCATCACCCCAAAGCCAAATAAGCCCACCACCGACTGCGTGTTAAACGCCAAGCCCAAACCCACCACGACCAGCACGGCATAAGCCAGCAAGGTTGGCCCGCGCGCCCCCCAACGGTCGGCAGCGCGACCCGCCAATAACTGGGTAATCGAAGCCACGACCAAGGTGCTTGTGCCATACGCCGCCACCATGACTTTGCTACCCGAAAGGGCATTGAGCATGAGCGGAACCAACACGCTTAACATGCCATAAAACAGGGTGGGCAAACAGCGCATCCCCATTAACAGGCGCTTAGTGCGAGGTGATGCCGGTAATGCCACTGCCGCGTTTGAGGGCTGATCGGACGCGGTGGCACTTTTGGGGGTGAGATTGGGCATCAGCCAAACCACAATCGCCAACGCGATGACAGTGACACCCATGACAGCCCACCCCAGCGCCGCATAGCCGCGCCCTTCGATGATGCCCCCGGCAATTGGGTTGCCAAGCGCACCGCCAATGGTCATGCTGAGCACATAAAACGCCGAGAGGGTGCCTAAGGCCCCACGCCCGCCAAGCTGGGTTAAATAGCTTGCGCCCCCCACATTTAACATCGCCCCACCCGCGCCGCTAACCAGCCACAACACAACCAACAACCACAAAATATGGGTTTGAAAGACGAGGCTGCTCAGGCCCGCCAACATCAGCCCAAGCGCCAACACCCATTTGCTGCCTAGCCGTGCCGTGATTGCGCCACCCAACAAGGCCAGCACTGTGCTTGAAAGCTGCGCCCCGGCCACCACGCTAGAGATCATAATTGGGGTGAGACCAATTTGCTCTTGGAGATAAATGAGGAAAAAAGTAAATTGTGGCACATCACGCATACTGCTCAGCGTTTGCACCAAAATGAGCGAGATGGCGGGGTGACGTAATTGCAATTTCATCATCTTATTGATGTGTTAGCTGCGGCTGGCCCTAAGCGCCGCTATCAAACACATCAGTTATCTCTCACAAAGAACACAAAGCTCACGAAGACCGTATTAAAAAAAGCTTTGTGAGCTTTGTGTTCTTCGTGAGAGACCTTTGTATTGTAAAAAAACTTTTTACGGCAACACCGTCACCACCAAACGCTGATTGCTGATGCTGGCCTGTTGCACCCGACGGTTGCCCAAAATACTCTCAAAAGCCTGATTCACGCCCAATTCAACATTGGTCTTATAGGCCTCGGTAATGTCTACGCCGTTGAATTGAATGCGCGTCACCTCAGCCTCTAACTTCTCGTTGCGCACCACCGGCTGCAACATCACTTTTAGCGGGCCAGCGACATTGCCAATAATCGGCATTTTGACCTGCGCCGTGCCCAGCAATTCAATCGTTTGATTATCGTGAAAGATAACGCGCACGTCTTTTAACGGCATCTTGGCGGCCTCAATGCGTTCAGCAATCATGCTGCTGGCTTGGGCTTCGCTAACGCTGAGGGTTTGCGGGGCGCGTGGGTTGGCAGGCGCGGTGCTAGTTGGTGCAATTGTGGCGGCTGGGCGCGGTATAGCGGTGGCATTAGGGCGTTGCGTCGGCGATGCGGCAACAACTGTCGCCGTTGGCGCGAACGCATTAGTCGGCACAGGCAGGCGTGTGGGGTTGATGGCGCTGAGCGTTGGCACAGCAGTTGAAATAACTGGCACAACAGCCGTGCCACGTATAAACCATTGCGCCGCAAACACAAACGCCACCACACACAACAGCGCCCCCCCCACAATTGCGGCAATGCTAATCCCAATCAATCGTTTCGACATTATTTAATTATCCACATTCATCAACGCCCTTAAATCGGGCGGCTCAGGGGTCAAGGTGCGGCATTTTAGGCTAGCGGCCCGCATGGCAAACCCAGCCATCTCGATCAAAGACCAACCGCGATGATAGCCATACATCATGCCTGCCGAAAAAATCGCCCCCGCCCCCAATGTGCCAACAATCTCGACCTTTGGGGCCTGCAAACTGACTGTTTCTGTGGCCGATTGCGCCACACAACCATCTTTGCCACGGGTCACCACCGCCATTGTTGCGCCCAAATCACACAAACGCTGCGCCAATGCCAATGCCATCGCCGCGTCATTACGGCTTACATCGTCATCATTAATCCACGTTTGCACCACAGTAGCGCGTTTGATCCAATGGGCATAGCGCTCAGGTTGCTGCGCCTCACACTCAACATTGAGGTAAATGGGCACATCATGCGCCAAAGCCACCTCAAACGCCCGCTCAACAATCTCATCACCCGCATACCAATCCAAATACAACATGCTGGCCTGTTGAATGGGGCCAAGATCAGCATTGGCAATGCTGCCAAATAACGACCACGCCTGATCAACAAACCAAGTGCGTTTGCCCTGTTGGTCACACACATCAATCTCGAGCGGAGTGATGACATCGGGCAAAAGCGTTAAATCGCCTTTCACCCCAGCGGCTTGCAATTGTTGTTTGGCGTTGCGCCCAAGGGCATCATCGCCCAAGGCATTGGTGAGCAAATGCGCCCCCATCCCCCATTTTGCCAATGCCATAGCCACAATCACGGCATCTGAGCCTAAATAAGATTGCTTGCTTTGCACAAATGTGCCGCCATTCGCAGGCGGGTATTGCGCCACAGCAAGCGCAATACCGGGGTTAATAAACCCCAAACAGGCGATATTTGACGAGAAAACACCCGTAGGGTTTACGGGTGTTGTTATGTTAGGTTGATGGGTCACGCCCATCTAGTATAAGCCATTATCACGTCACAGCCTTGGGCAGTTGCGCCCGACACATCTGACAAGACAAATCGCCCTCAGGGGTCTCATCAATATCAGCCCGCCCGCGGCATTGCTGGCAATTTTCATATTGATCCCAGTCAATCTCTTTTACAGCCACAAAGACCGCACTGTTATCTTCGCGAAGCACTAACGATTGTTGAGGCTGAGCAAGCTCAACCGACTGAGTAATCTCAGACACACGTGTTTCGTTTACCATTTAGTCGTATCTAAATTAAGCAACTATTTTGATCTCTCAATTCACATCCGAAGCCTGTTGCTCGTGAATTGAAACTATATTTGTATCATACTCACCATGATTAGAAGCTCAGGTTATTTTCTAAGATATCTATCATATTTTGTTGTTTTTTATCGATTTACTTATGCGAATAATGGATATGATTAAGATTTTCACAAAAATGCCCCTCCATCCCCGATAAGAATGGAGGGGCATTTTGGAAAAAAACTAAATTAACTCAACCGCCATTGCCACCGCCTCGCCGCCGCCCAAACATAATGAGGCAATGCCACGCCGCAGGCCGCGCGCCCGCAACGCATAAATAAGAGTGGTAAGCACCCGCGCCCCACTACACCCCACCGGATGACCCAGCGCAATCGCGCCGCCATTCACATTTACTTTGTCCCAGTCCCAACCTTGGGCGGTTAATGCATACCCATCGGCCAACACCTGCGCCGCAAAAGCCTCATTTAACTCGACCAAATCCACATCCTTAAGCGTCCAACCTACATTTTGCAACAGTTTGGGGATGGCAATCGCCGGAGCGATAAAAATGCGCTTAGGCGCAACCGCAGCTTGGGCGTAGCCCACCACCCGTGCCAAAGGCTTGGCCCCAATCGCGGCTGCCTTGCCTGCCGAGGCCACCACCAGCGCCGATGCACCATCGCTCAACCCGGGCGCATTACCAGCCGTCACGCGACCATCAGGCTTAAAGGCGGGCTTTAGCTTCGTCAAGGCCTCAAGCGAAGTCTCGCGGCGGGGTGATTCATCGGTCGTCACCCATGTTTTGTTTTTGCCCATCACCACCTCAACCGGCACAATTTCATCCACAAAACGCCCAGCATCCATCGCCGTCAAGGCTTTTTGGTGGCTCGCCAAGGCAAACTGATCCATCGCCTGACGGGTCACGTCACCCTCTTCGGCAATATATTCGGCATCCATCCCCATTGCCCAGTCATAAAATGGGTCACGCAGGCCATCATAATACGCCGAATCGATCAATTCTTGGTTGCCATATTTGCTGGGTTGGCGCATTCGCACCAAATGCGGGGTGGCGCTCATGTTTTCCATACCACCGGCCAAATACAAATTACCATCGCCGGCCTTAATGGCTTGCGCCGCCAACATTACCGCCTTCAGGCCAGAGCCACAGGCTTTATTCAGCGAGGTGGCACACACGGTGTCTGGTACACCCGCAAAAACACCCACTTGGCGGGCCGGGCTTTGCCCGCTACCCGCGCCAATCACTTGCCCAAACAACACCTCATCGATTTCAATAGGGTCAATACCAGCCCGCTCGACAGCAGCCTTGGCCGCCACCGCGCCCAATTTTGGGGCGGCCATTGACGACAATGCGCCCATAAATTTGCCAATAGGTGTGCGAGCAGCAGACAGGATAACAGGGGTATTTGCGTTCATGGTTTATCTCACAATTATTAACGTTTACGTTAGCGTTAAGTTTTCAAGAACACATTTTAATTGAAAATGTAAAATGTAAAATTGAAAATTGTCTGTCATCGCGCTAATTTTCAATTTTTAATTGTCACCTACAGTCCCCAAAACAATTTCATGCCCAGTAACACCATCAAAAACGACACCAACATCAACGGCCAACCCAGCCGCGCAAAATCACCAAAGCGATAGTTGCCGGGCGCGACGACAAGGGCATTGACCGGATGCGCAACCGGTGTAAGAAACGCAGCCGAGCAACCAATGGCTGTGGCAACGGCAATGGCATGGGGATCGGTGTTGAGGTGAATGGCGGCGCTGATGGCAATGGGGCCGGTGACTAACACCGACACCTGCCCACCCATCACTTGGGTGAGCGCTGCTGAAAATAAAAAGCCACCCGCCACCAAACCCAAAGGGCCTAAAGGTGAAACAAGGCTCAACATCCAGCGCCCAAGCATATCGGCCAAACCAGTGTTTAACATAGCAACACTGGCAGCATACATGCCACCCACCACAAAAATCGCCGACCATTCCATCTCACGGTAGGCCTCTTGAATGGGAACCAGCCCCATTAACACCACCAGCGCCGCCGCTATTAACATGGCGAGATAAGTGGGTAGCCCCATTACCGAAGCGGCGATGGCACACACAATTAAGCCAGCCGCCCACAATGCCGAGCGCCGCAACAGGGGTTGGTCACTCAGGTCAGATTCGAGCGTAATAAAGTCAGGGTTGCGTTGCATGGCCTTAATGCGTTGGGCTGGCCCGGCCAACAACAGCGAATCGCCAAACTGCAATTTGATATCGGCGACATCGGTGCGATAGCGGGTATCGCCACGCCACAGGGCAACCGCCGTAAAACCGCTGCGCTCGCGCAAGCCAATGTCTTTGAGCGTCTGCCCCAATGCTTGCGAACGCGGCGCTAAAATGGCCTCGACAAAGGTGATACCTTTGGGGCTGAGTTTTTGGGCAGCGGGCTGCACCTGCAAGCCAAAATCGGGGTGAGCCAATTGCTGGGCACGGGCTTGGTTACCTACCACCATAATCACATCACCCTCACGCAACAACTCAGCAGCCACCGGCAAATGCGGCGTGTCAGCATGATCGCGCATAATCGCCACCACCGATAGCCCCAACCGCCGCCCGATGTGTGATTCGGCCAAAGTTCTACCTTTCATTGGCGATGTCGCAAGCACCCGCGCCATCCACAGCCGCTCGCTTAGTTGATATGCCGCCTCTAATTCGCTGCCGGTATGTTGGGCGCTAGCCATTTGATTGGGGTGCGGGTCACGATTTGGCAATAACCAGCGCCCAAACAGGCTAATAAACAAGATACCCGCTACCGCCACTAACCCACCCGTCGGCGTAAAATCAAAAATATTGAGCGGGGATTGTGGTGGTTGCGCTTGGGTGAGCAGGTCGCTGATAATAATATTGGCAGTGGTGAAATAAGTGGCAACGCCACCCAACAAACTGCCAAATGCCACTGGCATCAACAATTTGCTGGCGCGAATGTGGCTGCGGCGTGAGACATCCATCGCACTGGGCAAGAGCATGGCCCCGGCAGCCAAATTATTCATAAATAATGAAAGCAAAGCCGTCGCAGTGGTGAAAAGAAAAACCAGCCGCGCTTCAGAATTGCCGCCCAATAAAAGTAGGTGTTGGGCTAGCCAGCGCGTCACACCGGTTTTATCGAGCGCCCGCAACACAATAAACAAACTGATTAACGTCAGCACCACCGGCTGGCCAAAGCCAGCAATTGCCTTGGCGGCATCGGCGGGGGTGTTGGCGCGGCCCAACACCGCCCACCCCGCCCATTGCGCCAGCGCCAACAAAATAACAATAATCAGTGCCGCCAGATCAGAACGCAAACGGTTAAACGCCACAAACCCCAACGGCACAACCAAGGCGACGATGACAATGATTTGGGGCATAGAATGAATGGATGAAAACCGCCTAAAGTGCTTTAGGCGATATCTTCGCCTCAGCTAGACATTTAAGAATAAATAGGGCGTGGCACAAAGGTAAGCACAAAAATGAGCAAACCAATGAAGGCCAGCAGCCAATGCACCCATGTTAAGCGCGTGGCCTGATTCAGCACAGGCGGGTGGGCGCGCCCAAACGCCATCAACATAAACACCCAAATAAGCCAACCCTGTGAGGCCGTGATGGATAACACCGCCAACAAACCGATCATGGCATACGAAATGTAATTGGCGCGTTCACCAAATAGGGCATACGCCACGTGTCCGCCATCGAGTTGCCCCGCTGGGATGAGGTTGATGCCGGTGATGAGTAAGCCAATCCATGCGCCCATGGCGATTGGGTGCAAAAATACATCTCGGCCCAAGGCTGGGTCGATCACACCGTGAATGAGTTGGCCGATGGTTTGGGTGAGGTATGAATCACCCAAAAACATCACACCAGTGGTTGGGATGGCTTTGACCTCGGATAACAACATGCCTAAGATGAAAAGCGGAACCGCAAAAACAAAACCAGCAATTGGGCCAGCAATGCCGACTTCAAGCAAGGTGCGGCGGTCTTCAAATGGCTCGCGCTGCACGATGACAGCGCCCATCGTGCCACTGAGAGCCAAGGGCATGGGGATGAAATAGGGCAATGAGGCAGGTGCGCCACGCCAGCGACTGACCAAATAATGCCCCATTTCGTGTGCCACCAAAATGGTGAGCAATGACCCCGCAAACATTAAACCATTGCCGAGCAAGAATATCGGATTGCCAGCCTCATCGACATCACCCGAACCGGACAAGGTGACAGACACGACAGTAGCGAGAAATAACAAAATATTGATCTTGGCATTCGAGGTAGCGCGAGGAACAACGCCGGGCACAGCCACAATCTCGTGCTCGTTTGGGTTGGTGTCTGAAACACGCAAAGTTGGGGTAAATTGAATCGCCGCTAGTGCCGCCCGCAAAGGACGATAGGCTTGTTCGGGTGGCACCGCCAATCGTCCGCGCAAGGTGACACGACCATCTTCCCCCCACAAATAGCCGGTCACAAACATCCAAGGGGCCACAGCGC
>CAZLOF010000143.1:6153-9736 GCA_964560745.1 uncultured Thermoflexus sp. | reverse complement strand
CGCGAGAACATGCCCAAGGCAAAATAAGTCGGCACACGCGACCCCGGAATGATGCGGCTGAGAAAAACGATCCACGCATCACGCTTGGCATAACGGGCTTGGTTACGGTCAATATCACTTTCTTTGATAAACCATTTGAGCGGTCGATATTTAAGTGCAGGCCGACCTAAATGTCGCCCGGCCAAAAAAATCAGCCAATCGCTAATAAAAATACCCCAAAAACAACCAATCACGGCTGGCAGAAAATCGGTGCGGCCTTGCGCCACCAACACCCCTGCCGTAATACAGGCAAAATCTTCATTGACAAAAGTCAGCAAGCCCAGCGCCAAAATCATGACAAATAATGCGATACCGACCAAACGCGGCAAATCACGCGGGTTAAGCGGTGCTTCGGCGGCAGCACGCTCACTTACCGTCACCTCGGCGCGGGTTTTGGCTTGGCCCTTGTCTACGCGCCCCCAAAAATCTAACAAATGAACCGCGGTGCCAGCGCTGTCTTGAAAAACCATAAAGTGATTGCTGTCGCGCAACATTACTTCGGCCTGCGGCACAATGCGTTTGTGTTCAGCCGCAATCTCACCCGGCACCAGCGGGTCCATGCTCCCCTGATAAATGAGCATGGGCTTTTGATACCGCAACATAATCTCGCGCAGCGGGCGTTGATCACTGTCGTAAAAATTCCGCGCATATGAATTCATGGTGGGCTGATCTAACATGCCAAAATGGGGCGTTAAATTTTGCAACAGCCAAAATAGCACCAATTGCCCACCATGAATCAAATGATTTAATTGGTAATTGCCCAATAACTCAAATTCTTGCGCCCCGATGGCCGAAAGCATGGTGACTGACTGCACCCGCTCAGGGGCCAATTCTGCCAAATGCAACACCACCCCACCGCCCATGCTAAAACCCAACAAATGGGTTTTGGGGATGTTGAGTTGCGCTAGCAACAGCGCCATATATTGGGCGTGAGCTTTGATCGAATAATCGGGAATGCGCTGGGTCGAATTGCCGAAGCCCGGCATGTCGGGCGCAATGACACGATAGCGCTGTGCCAAGATAGGGGCAATGCGGTCAAATGCGCCGCTACTGCCCGGGCTGCCGTGTATCAGCACTAACACCGGTTGGCTTGGGTCTGCACTGGGGTTATAGTCTTTATAGGCCATGTTAATTTGGCCCGGGCCAACCTGTGCACCATCCACCACCGGCACTTGCACAAATTGATTGCCGCCACGTTCAATTCCCCCCGCTGGCCCGCTGGCAGTGGGCAGCGTTATGGGCCGCCCCAACCGCGCAATCGTCGAGATGAATAAGATAAGCGCATAAATAATTAGCAACATACGGATCGCACGGCGGTTAGATTTAACAGGCATAAGTGGTCATAAATCGAGGAAATGCCGATCTCACTCCCCTCTCCCAGCAATGCTGGGAGAGGGAAGTGAGATCGGCAAAAACCGTATTCTCAGCTTTTTGGGAATGATAAAGCGATGCTATCTCGACAAAACTTTATCACCATACCTTCACCGATTTAAGACGACGCGAACTGTGATTTGTTTACCAATTCCCAAAAATCACTTTCAATTTGATCTTTGTCAGCCTCTTTGGGCAATACTGCAAATACGGCCCGATACACCAGCCAAAAGCCAAGGCCAAAAGCAGCCAAATTTGCCAGTGTAAACGCAATGCGGGTAATGGCATTGACCTGCGCCACTTGTTGATTAAAATCTTCGCCGCCAAATGGGGCCACCACAATATTAAGGTTCAGAAAAAAATTGATCACAGCCGCGATCAAACTGTAAGCAATCACGATCAATGTGCCCATGCGCAGCGCCCGCGCCACACCCGCTTGGTTAAAAATTCGCGTCAGCGCTTGTTGCTTGGCGGGTGTGTCTGGCATCCAAATTTGCGCCATAAAAAATTGCAAAATGGGTTTGCCCAACACTAACGACCCGACAAACACCAGCAGTGTTACCAACAACGCCGCTGTGTCTTTAATCGCAAAACGCCAGCCATCCACCCACCAAAACGCCAACACGCCATTCATAATGGCTGCCAAGGCCACATAGCTTGTAATGACATTAAAGCGGCGGCTGATGAAAAACGTATCAATCAGGGTATAGCTCACCGGAACCAGCGCCGCCAGCACATACGTCATCTCGGCCCCCAGTGTTTTGGTCAGGTTATTTAAAATCAAAATCGGGATCACGGCCCCGATCACAATATCGAGAATGGGTTTGATGGATTTCATAGAGAATTACGAATTACAAATTACGAATTACGAATTGGAGGATACAAGTCATAAGTCACGAGTCACGAGTCACAAGTCATGAGTCATGACTCATGACTTATGACTCGTGCATCTATACATTATCTCAAGAGTTAAACCACTCCAATATTGGCGCAAATTCGTAATTTGTAATTTGTAATTCGTAATTTCCTAATACACCAGCGCCTTCCGCCAACCTTCATTAAGATCGGTAATCTGTGGCACAAAACCAAGTTCGCGCTGAATTTTTGTACCATCGACCGCCATATCCTCAGTCAATTTATCGACCCGCCCGCGATGAATAGGTGAGCGTTTGCCAACAAGCGCAAAGGCTAACTCAGACAACCCCGCCGCCCAACGCACTGGGCGCAATGGAATATGCCAACGGGGGGCAGATCGGCCCCACACAGCATAAACAGCCTGCACAATTTCGGCAAACGTATGCACATTGCCGTCGGTCAGATTGTAAATTTGCCCGACGGCCTGTGGATGGGTGGCGGCCAAAATCGCGCCAGCAGCGGCATCGTGAGTGGCGATGAGGGTGCGGCGATTGTTACCCGGACCGATAGGCACAAACAAACCCCGTTGCGCCATGCGTACCAGCGAAGCATAGTTGCCCTTCATACGCGGCCCATACACGGCGGCGAGGCGTAAAACGACGCTTTCCATCCCCCGCGCCGCCAACACAATTTGCTCAGCGTGGGCTTTGGTTTCGCCATACCAAGTGTCGGGGTGTAATGGCGATTGCTCGGTCAGCCATTCGGCTTGCCCGCCGCTATGCCCATAAACCGATATCGTGCTAAAACACACAAAACGGCGCACACCCGCCGCCGCTGCGGCATTGACCAACAAACGCGTGCCCTCTACGTTGACGCGATGATATTCATCGGGTTTGCTGGGGTTGGGGTTGTGAATGGCGGCAACGAGATGATAAACCGTATCAACGCCAACACTGGCCAAACGCAAGGCCTCGGCATCACAAATATCGCCACACACATAATCAACATTGGGCAAGGGGGCTGCTGGTAAATGGCGTGCCAAGACGCGCACATCTTGCCCTTGTGCCGTCAGTTGCTGCACCAATTCTGGCCCAACTGCGCCCGTGCCGCCGGTGACCAAGCTGCATAATTTCACCACTCGAAGCTTTGCGCCACCAACACCTTACGGCGCTCAGCCTCTGCCAGCACGGCAGGGTGTGCGTAATGTGTCACTAATAAGGGGAACAAGCAATGTTTGGCAAAAACAGCGCTAAATTCATAGGTAATAGTTGGCACGTCAAATGACATAACCCTATTTTACCGAACTTGCTTACAATTG
>CAZLOF010000143.1:0-6143 GCA_964560745.1 uncultured Thermoflexus sp. | reverse complement strand
CGCCACGAAATTATGAAAGGACTCATCCTCAGCGGTGGCAAGGGCACACGCCTACGCCCACTCACCTTCACGACCGCCAAACAACTCATTCCAGTCGCAAATACGCCCGTATTGGTGCGTGTCATTCAAATGATGAAAGATGCCGGTGTCATCGATATCGGTATTGTCATTGGCGATACCGGCGAAGAAGTCAAAGCCGCTATTGGCGATGGCTCACGTTGGGATGTGCGCATCACCTACATTCCACAAGATGCCCCGCTCGGCTTGGCCCATGCCGTCAAAATTAGCCAACCCTTCATCGGCGATGATCGCTTTGTGATGGTGTTGGGTGATAACGTCATTCAAGGCGGCATTCAAAGCCTCATTCGCCAATTTGACGAAAGCAGCTATAACAGCCAAATTGTCTTAACCCAAGTCAAAGAGCCGCAACATTATGGGGTGGCGGTGTTGCGTGGCGATGGCAGCATCGAGCGCTTGGTTGAAAAACCGCGCCAATATTTAAGCAATTTGGCCTTGGTCGGCATTTATATGTTTGACTCCCACGTATTTACAGCGGTCAATTCAATTAAACCAAGCTGGCGCAACGAGCTAGAAATTACCGATGCGATTCAATGGTTGGTGACACATCAATATGTAGTGTTTCCTTATGTCCATACAGGGTGGTGGGTAGATACAGGGAAAGCCACCGACATGCTTGAGGCCAATAGTTTGGTGCTCGAAGAATTGCGCCCCAGTATTGCCGACACCGCAATGGTCGATGAGCATTCGACCGTCGATAGCCGCGTCACCTTGTCTGCCGGTGCGCAAATTATTAATAGCGTGGTGCGTGGGCCAACCATCATTGGCGAAAATGCGCGTATTGTGAATAGCTACATTGGGCCATTCACCAGCATCGATAGCGATTGTGTGGTTGAAAATGCCGAAATTGAGCGCAGCATTGTTCTGGGCCACAGCCGCATTGCCGATTTGCCCGCCCGTATTCAAGATAGCCTTATTGGTCGCCGCACCAATGTCACCCGCTCAACCACACGCCCCATTGCCTACAAACTAACCTTGGGTGATTACAGCAACGTTGGGCTGCTCTAAAAAAAATTACGAATTACGAATTACGAATTACCAAATGACTCGCGCAAGCATTCGTAATTCGTAATTCGTAATTCGTAATTCGTAATTCATGAAGATCGCGCTTGTTCACGATTGGCTAAACCAGCTTGGCGGGGCCGAAGACGTGCTGGAGACACTACACAATATGTTTCCGGCAGCGCCGGTATTTACCAGCATTTATGATCGCGCCCGTATGCCAGCAGCATGGCAAAACTGGGATATTCGCGGGTCGTGGATGGATAGACTGCCGGCAGTCTATCGCAAACATCAGCCTTATATGCCAGTGTTTGCGGCTACGTGGGCCAATTATCGTATTCCCCGCGATTACGATGTCATTATTAGCAACAAAAGCGCCTTTTGTATAGGGGCCACAAGCGCCAACCCCCAAGCGCGGCATATTTGCTATTGCCTAACGCCCACCCGTTTTATTTACGATTTTGACAGCTATGCTGCTCGTGAGCGGATACCGACCTTGGCAAAGCCGATATTGCGACTGATGAATACGATTTTACGCCAATGGGAACGCCGCGCCGCCCAGCGCGTTACCACCTTTGTCGCCATCTCGCGTGAAATTCAGGCCCGAATTAAAACCTATTACAACCGTGATTCGGTCGTGATCTACCCGCCAGTCGATACTCAAAAATTTAATCAAACAGTCGATCCGCCTGTCAACCCATCTACCGAGGCCCCATTTTTTATCGCCTCGCGTTTGTTGCCCTATAAGCGCATCGACCTTGCGATTGAAACACTCGGGCCATTGGGATTGCCTTTGCTTATTGCGGGGGCCGGGCGTGACCGTGAGCGGCTCGATCGATTGGCCGCGCCATTCCCTCATATAAAATTATTGGGGCGGGTATCTGATCAAGAGTTGAGCCAGTTGCTCAATCAATGCCGCGCTTTTATCTTCCCGGGGCTAGAAGATTTTGGCATTGCACCCATTCAAGCAATGGCGTGTGGCAAGCCAGTCATTGCCTTTGCGGGCGGCGGTGCGCTCGATACTGTCATTGATGGAAAAACCGGAATTTTGTTTCAGCAGCAAACCCGCGAATCATTACAAAAAGCCTTGCATAATTTTTCTGAGGTAAGATTCGCGCCCGTTGAAATCAGGGCACATGCCGAAAAATTTAGCATTGCCCATTTTGCACAAGAGATGGTTAAGTTGATTGGTTAAACATAAATTACGAATTGCACATTACGAATTATAGCTATCCAGAAAATTCTTTTCCAAAGGTTTTCGCCAATTTCACTATATCTCTGCCAAGCGTAGCTTGGCAGAGATATAGTGAAATCGGCAACTCATATTTTAGAAAAGATTTATCTGGACAACTATACTTAAAATTCGCAATGTGCAATGTGCAATTCGTAATTCGTAATTCGTAAATGGAAGCTAAGTGTCCAAATTGTCGTGAGATTCGTAAGTTAAAAAATCTCAAGCCCTTTTTTATGTCAAATGGCGCAGCCGCGGTGCGAGGGCAATGCGTTGTTTGCAGCAACCTTATTACCAAAAGTGGGCGTATCCCCGAACACGACAAGTTGCCACAGCCAGTCAAGATTGCAAAGCCAAGCGTACCACGCCCAAAACCAGCCGATGGGGTCGATGGGGGCACAGTCGCACCGCGCAAACCACGCGTGGTCAAATTGCCACCGCCGCCCACCCGCAACGGCCCGCCGCTCGTCATCGTCGAATCGCCCACCAAGGCCAAAACCATCGGCAAATTTTTAGGCCGCAAATTTCAGGTCAAGGCATCGGTTGGGCATATTCGTGACCTGCCCAAAAATCGGTTGGGGGTTGATCTCGACAACGACTTTTTGCCATCGTATGTCATCCCGATGGACAAAAAGAAGACGGTCAAAGAATTGCAACTCATTGCCCGTGATGCGCGTGAGATTTGGCTGGCAACCGACCCCGACCGCGAGGGCGAAGCCATTTCGTGGCATTTGGCCCATGCGCTAAAAGATGAAATTGTGGGCAAGCCAGTGCAACGGGTTGAGTTTCACGAGATCACCCAACACGCCATCGATGAGGCATTTGCGCACCCGCGTGACATTAATATGCCAAGGGTAGACGCGCAACAAGCCCGCCGTGTGCTCGACCGGTTGGTGGGCTATACACTTAGCCCATTGCTACGCGACAAAATGGGCCGCAAAGGTCTGAGTGCCGGGCGGGTGCAATCGGTGGCGTTGCGTTTGGTGTGCGAGCGTGAGCGCGATATTTTGGCTTTTGTGCCGGTTGAATATTGGACGATTGATGCTGATCTCAGCAAACTCAATTTTGTCGAGAATGCAAAATCCAAAATCCAAAATCTAAAATCGTTTACGGCGCGGCTCAACAAAATTGATGGCAAAGATGCGGATCTGCACACCCAAGCCGAGGCAGATGCGGTTTTGGCGGCGGTGACGACGGCACAATATCGGGTGCATAAGGTCGATCGCAAAGATCGCACACGCAAGCCAGCCGCCCCATTCACCACCAGCACCCTGCAACAAGAGGCCAACCGTAAGCTTGGCTTTAACGCCAAACGCACAATGGCAGTGGCCCAGCAACTCTACGAAGGCTTAGACGTTGGCGAAGGGCCGATTGGGTTGATTACGTATATGCGCACCGACTCGACCAATATTGCGACATCGGCCCAAGACGAAACCCGCAAATTTATCGATCAGCGCTATGGCGAAGCCTTTATGCCCACCCAGCCGCCAAAATATACCGCCCGCGCCAAAAATGCGCAAGAAGCCCACGAGGCCGTGCGCCCGACCTCGGTTTTTCGGGTTCCCGATGAAATTAAGACCCACCTCGACCGCGATCAATATCGGCTTTACGATCTGATTTGGAAGCGCTTTGTGGCGAGCCAAATGTCGAATGCGATATTTGACACGACGACGGTAGACGTGGAAGCCACGCCGGTAGTAAATAGCAAATTGAAAATTGAAAATGAAAAATTGGTCACAAAGAATTTGGCGTTTTCAATTTTAAATTCTCAATTTCTGTTTCGCGCGACTGGCTCTATTATTAAATTTGCGGGTTTTTTGCGGGTGTATGAAGAAGGGCGCGATGAAGGCGCAGGCGAGAATGACGATGACGAGGCCGTCGGCAAACGCTTGCCCATGCTCGAAGCCAACGAACCGTTGCATTTAGACAAGCTCAGCCCGGCACAAAAATTCACCCAGCCGCCACCGCGATTCACCGAAGCCACCCTGATTAAGGCGATGGAAGAATATGGCATTGGGCGACCCAGCACCTATGCCGCCACCATGAGTGTGCTGCAAGGGCGCTTTTATGTCACCCGTGAGGCCAAGGCGCTTAAACCTACGCCGTTGGGTTTTCAGGTCAATGACCTATTGGTGGGCAGTTTTGCCGACTATATTAATGTCGATTTTACGGCGCAGGTCGAAGACGAACTAGACAGCATCGAGACGGGGGCGCGGGCGTGGCCGCCAGTATTGCATGCCTTCTACGACCCATTTAAAGAAACGGTGCAGCAGGCCGCCTTAAGTATCCCCAAACAAGAAAAGCTAGTTGAATTGGTAGGCGCAGCTTGCCCCAAATGCGGCAAACCTTTGGTCTATAAGCAAGGGCGCTTTGGGCGTTTTATCGGCTGTAGCGACTTCCCGCGCTGTAGCTTTACCGAGCCGCTCAGCATTCCGGGCGTGGCTTGCCCCAAATGTGGGGGCAAATTGGCCGAAAAGCGCGTGCGCAAGGCCAAAGCTGTGCGGGTGTTTTATGGCTGTCTCAATTACCCCACTTGCGACTTTACCACGTGGAATAAGCCTTTGCCAATACCCTGCCCCAATTGTGGGCAGGGCTTGGTGGTTGAGGTAAGCAAAGACAAGGGCAAATGCTTAAAGTGTGAGCATGTTTTTCCAGTGGTGGTGAATGAGGCTGGGTAGGGATTTTGACATCAGTTTTGCCGAAACAAACCTTACGGCTCGATTTAACTATCCCCAGCCAACGCCGCCAACAACCGCTCAATATCCCCCTCGGTATTAAACAAATGCGGCGACACCCGAATACCGGCGGGGCGTTGCGCCACCAGAATGTTTTGGGCGTTCAGTTTGTCTAAAATTGCCGAATCGCCCTCTGGGCTGCCACTGGTAAACACCACGATACACGATTGATGCTGCGGGTCGTCTGAACGCAATACCCGCGCATCGGGCAAATGACGTTTTAGCCCAGCGTGGAGCGCATTTGCCAAGCCATGATTGGCAGCACGAATAGCAGCAATGCCCACTTCTTCAATCAAACTAAGCGAGCTATTCAAGGCCGTAATACCAATCTTGTTGCCGCCACCTGCCGCGTAACGTTGGGCATTGGGTTTCCAAATCGGCTCAAAAAACGAGCCACCTGCTACGGCCTGTGGCCCCACAAAGGTTGGGCGAATGTGGTTGAGTGCGTCGGGTGAGACATATAGCCCACCGATACCGAAGCCTGCCAATAACCACTTGTAACTATGAAACGACAACGCCGACACCCGCATCGCCTGCAAATCCAAACACTCTGCGCCCACACTGTGAATGCCATCCACAATCAACAATACTCCAACTTCGGCGCACCGTCGTCCCAACCCTTCAAGGTCGATACGATAGCCGGTGTTCCACGCAATAGCGCTGCAAATCACCGCCCGTGTGCGCCCATCTACCCGCGCCATGATCTCATTCACCGTAACCCCCGCCCCCTGCCATGCCGCCACTCGCACCTCAACGCCCAAGGCTGGCAAATGCGCCAACGCGGCCTGCACCGATGGGAATTCGCGCTCAGGCAAAACGATATTGTCACCCGTTCGCCAATCGATGCCGTGGGTGCAGACATTTAACCCATAAGTAGTATTTGGCCCAAATACAATTTGATCAGGTTGCACATTGAGCAACCGCCCCAATTGCTGGCGCGTTTTGCCAAAAATGGCGGCTTCATCGCCACCGCTATCGGGGCCAATAAATTGATGCTGTGCGGCAATTTCTTGCACCGCCCGCACGGTGCGGGTCGGCCACGGGCCTTGGGCGGCGGTGTTCAAATAGGTGCAGTTTTGGGTAATTGGGAATTCGCT
>CAZLOF010000142.1:7710-9751 GCA_964560745.1 uncultured Thermoflexus sp. | reverse complement strand
GTGCGCTACCCATCGGATGGTCGTTTGGCTCATTTGGTGGCGCTTTCTCAACATCTTCGGGGCGAATTTGGTAAGGCACATCAGTGACGACCACCCCTTTCATATTTTGTAAGGCGAGTTTGATCCCAATTGAGGTATTGGCATGTAAGGCCTGAGCACCCCAACTATGCATGATGATTTGCCCCATAATGACATGAATCATCGTGTCTGGCTCTTCCATCTGCAATTCACGCACATATTCTGCGGCTGTTTCAGACACTTTACGGAATGGAGCAGGGTGCATAATAAGCGGGTGATTCCATTCACCCATACGCTCTTGCCATTTTGTCTGAATCATTTTGCTTTTTTCGGGGTTATCTTCAAAATGAACCGCTGTCCAGGGTGAGCCTAAGGACATGGCAAAATCAACCATATGAGTCGTGCCCATGTGAATATCATCGACAAAGACGACGGTGTGCAATGGTAGTTTTACTGGATGCACGACCCGCTTTGATAAGCTAAGAGCGCGTGCCACATCAACATAATGCTTCTTAATGCGCATAAACAGCAAGACTAAAATAGGAATCACAATCGCTGTAATCCATGCGCCATGGGTAAATTTGGTATAGGTAAAAACACACATGACCAAAAATGTCAGTGTGCCACCGATGGCATTAATAATGGCCTTAATACGCCATTGTGAGTCATAACGCATCGTGGTATGCGCAAGCACAATTTCATCATCGGCCCCAAACTTAGAAACACGCAACCAACGTCTCACCATGCCAAATTGTGATAGCGTAAATCCCATAAATACGCCGATGGCATAGAGTGGAATAAGCAATGTTGTTTTAGCGTTAAACGCCACGATCAACAAAATTGCAGCAATCGCCAAAGAAACAATTCCCCACGAAAATACCAAGCGGCTACCTTTAAAAGCCATTTGGCGAGGCACAAAGCCATCTTTTGCCATCAATGCTGCTACCCGAGGAAAATCGGCATAGGCGGTATTGGCGGCCATGATCAAGATAACAGCAGTTGCCCCAAGTTGTAAATAATAAAATAAACCAGAGCCATGCACAGCCCGTGCAACTTGTGAAATAATGGTTTCTACTTCGCTCGGTTGGGCTTGTACTGCATTGGCTAAAAAGGTGATGCCCAAAAACATGGTACCAAGCAAACCACTCATCACAATCATGGTTGAAGCTGCATTCTTTGTCTTAGGTTCTTTAAAAGCCGGAATACCATTGCTAACCGCTTCGACCCCTGTAATAGCAGAGCACCCGCTGCTAAAGGCATACAGAATGAGAAACCAACCATAGTTCAGTTGCTCGCTAGGTGGGTAATGCAATACCTCAACCCCTTGAACAATGCCTAATGTGCCTGAGAGGTGTTTAATAAGCCCAAGCCCCAACGTAAACAAGGTAATGGCGACGAAGAAGTAGGTAGGTACCGCGAAAATATTACCCGACTCTTTCACCCCGCGTAAGTTAATAATGGTCATACCCGCAATTGCGATTACAGCAATGGTAACGCGGTAAGGGTATAGACCCGGAAAAGCCGAAGCAACCTGCTCAACACCGCTCGAAATACTAACAGCGACGGTCAAAATATAGTTTACCAACAGCGAAGCGCCAGCAATTTGGGCTGCCCGGTCGCCGAAGTTATCATGCGCCACAATATAGGCCCCGCCACCACCCGGGTAAGCGAAAATAGTTTGACGATATGAAATTGTCAATATGATTAACAAAATCGTAATGGCAACTGCAATGGGAATGGAAGCCCCTAATACGCCAGCCCCACTAATTGCAGCGGCGGCTGCCAACACAATTAAAATTTCTTGGGTAGCGTATGCAGTGGATGACAAAGCATCGCTGGCGAACACAGCCAACGCAACAACCTTGCCAATGGCTTGATGCTGAGCGTCATCGCTACGCAATGGACGACCGATCAAAATTCTTCCGAGGTTCATGATATTGTATTTTGCTCCTGTTTGTGCATAAGCCAAAAAAAAAGCGCCGCCAACCCAATATTAATGGGATATGAGCGACGACTTGGCTTT
>CAZLOF010000142.1:0-7610 GCA_964560745.1 uncultured Thermoflexus sp. | reverse complement strand
GGTAAACGCAGCAAAAAATCGCTGGTATCACGCACCAACCGACGCACACCGTCACCTTCATTGCCAACCACAAGCGCTAGCCCACCCTTCAGGTTGGCTTTGTAAATATCTTGGGCGCGTGGGTCATCTTGCAAGGCCCCAACCCATACATCATGTTTCTTTAACAACTCGATTGCCCGCACCAAATTCACCACTTGTGCAATGCGCAAATGTTCGGTTGCGCCTGATGACGCATGAACAACAGCAGAGGTAACGCTAGCACTGCGGCGATCACTCATCACAACCCCATGCACCCCAGCAGCCTCGGCGGCGCGAATGAGCGCCCCAAGGTTTTGCGGGTCTTGAAGTGTGTCTAAAATAAGGATAAGCGGAGCCTGTTGCTTCTCGACGGCATAATCCAAAATATCTTCGAGCTGCACATAGGGATAATCTTCTACCACCAAAGCCACGCCATGCGTATTTTCAGCAATACGGTCCAGTTGATCAAAAGGCACAATATTTACCGGCACGTGACGCGCCAATGCCAATTCATTCATTTCCTGAATTAATGGCGCGTCTTTTACGCCTCGCCCCAATAAAACCCGATGGATTTTGCGCCGCCCCGCTCGTAAGCATTCACGCGCCGCATGTCGCCCGTAGATATGTTCCATAAATTGTATAACTCTATGCACGAGTTTACCCCAAAATTAAGCGACAAAACAGATTCGCGCCCAATTCGTATTGCTTGCAATGTTGTATCATCGCACCCACCTAAAATGCCATTTACCCTTTACCCTGCCATCGATTTGCGCAATGGGCAAGTTGTACGCCTAAAACAAGGCGACCCCAATCAACAAACCACCTATGCTACCCGCCCAACCGAGGCGGCCCAACGTTGGCACGCGGCTGGGGCTGAATGGATTCATGTCATCAATTTAGATGGCTCGTTTGGCGATGGGGTAGGCGTTGTCGCCAACCGCAGTGCCATTCAACAAATATGTGCCTTGGGTATTTGTAAAGTGCAAACCGGCGGTGGCATGCGCACATTAGACGATATTGCTGCTGCCTTTGATGCTGGTGCAACCCGTGTGGTTATTGGCACTGCCGCTGTTGAAAACCCACCATTGGTAGGTGAGGCCATCAAACGCTATGGGGCCGAAGCCATTGTAGTTGGCTTAGACAGCAAAGACGGCATGGTCGTAACCCGAGGCTGGCAAACCGGCAGCGGCATCCTTGCCTGTGACCTTGGTCTGCAAATGAAAGACATGGGTGCAATCCACGCTTTATATACCGAGGTCGGGCGCGATGGCTTGCTAAAAGGCGCAGCCGCCGAGATGACCGGCGCATTAGCCCAACTCACTGGTCTCAGCGTCATTGCATCGGGTGGTGTGGGCAGTTTGGCCGATATCGAAGAATTAACCCAATATCATCGCTTTGGCGTGAATGGGGTGGTCGTTGGCAAGGCGCTTTATGAAGGGCGTGTTGATTTGACTGAAGCACTTAAAAAAGTATCGATGGTCGATTGAACACGATGCTGCACCCATGTTAATTCGTCTTGATTGATTTCGTGCCCCATGTCAGGATATAAACGAGTGGTGATATCGGCTTGTAATGCCTTGAAGATTTTTTCAGAGCGATACACCCGTGCTACGGGAATATGAAAATCAACATCGCTGCACCCGATAAAAACCGGCGTACCAGCCAATGACCCGTTATAAACCCGTTCCTGATCGCCATTTTCGATCAATGCGCCACTTAACCCAACCACCCCAGCATAGCGTTTAGGTCGCCGCGCGGCATATTCTAAAGCCAAGCATGCCCCTTGCGAAAACCCGAGCAACAGCGTATGCGTAGCCGAAATGCCCGCCGCGCCAATTTGCACCAATAGTGCATCAATTGTCGCCATCGATGCCGAAAACCAAGGTTCATTGCTGGCAATAGGCATGATAAAACGATTGGGATACCAAGTGTGATTAGGGGCTTGGGGGGCCAAAAATGCCACATTAGTTTGTGGCAATGCCTTTGCAAATGCCAACATATCAGCGGCACTGCCACCACGACCATGGAGCATTACCATTGCTACCTGAGCTTTATTTAACGGTGTCCCAGCATAAAAAATGGATAGTTGGGGGTGCATATTTAATTTCAAGTCTGTATTCTCTTATTATTTTTCAAGCATTTATTACATAGCTTAGACTACTCATCGAATGTACGAGGACGTTGCAGGGAGATACTCTCGTTGATAAATTGTTCGGCACTCGTCAGTATATCGATATCGTATAGTCGCAACTACAGGCAAGTCAGCTTTATCCCCCCTTCATTATCCCCTTTCGGTTGACTTGCCTCAAAATTTATTTCTTGAGCACCGAAAGGCATGAAAAAAAACACTAGCTTTACCTCCACATCATTTATTAATTGGATTATTGGCGCAATGAGTGCGTTTGGGTTTATGGCAAGCAGCGCCATTATTGCAATTTCACTTTCAAATGCCCCCGCCCTCGCAAATATTGATGGCAAAAACTTGGCAGCCGATGCCCCCCCTCATGCCGAACTGATCAATATTGATTGGTCGGCTGAAAGTGCTGCACCTAATGCCAATGATATGGTGGTGTATGAGGAAAACTTAAATTTAGGATGGAGAGTATGGACAAAAGAATTCAACCCTTCAAATATTGGCCCCAACCCAAACAGCGGTCACAGCCTCGCAGTCACATTTGGGGCCGGGGAATGGCCGGGTATGGCCTTAGTCGCATCCACCCCGCTCATCGGCGCAGAGTATCGCGCTATTGCATTTCGGGTGCATGGTGGCTCCAGCCCAGCGACACTTTCAATTTACAGCGAAGAAACCGAAGACGCTGGCGGCGCTTCTCCACTGACTTACCAATTCACCGCACCAGTGAATGAGTGGCGTGATATCAGTATTCCGCTCAGTGCTTTAGGCAACCCAACCTTAATCACCCGTATTAATGTGTTGTATACCGGCAATATTATGCCGAAAACCGTTTATTTCGATCAAGTGCGTTTGGTTGCCAATCGCGTCGCCATCACCGAAAACACTGAAATTACGGTGCTTGATACCGGCGCTATCAGCCAAATCGACTCGCGTATGTTTGGCACCAATGTGCCCTTGTGGATGATTGGGCGAGAAGTCGATGCCAATGGCAATCGTTACACCCCACAACGTCTGATCGACCGAACCAAATCATCTGGGGTTAGTTTGCTACGTATGCCCGGTGATCAATGGGGAACCAACACCTATGGCTGGCTTAATTGTGAAGCTGGCCCCAGCGCAAAATATGAAATAAATGGCATAACCTATCGTGTGCCTGCCAATGCCACCTCATGCCAAGTATTTGACCACGCCCGTCCAAGCGATTTTTGGCGTTTTGCCAAAGCGGTTAATCAGCCAGTGATGTGGACGATTAACCCATCGACAACAGCACAAGAGGCCGCAGCCTTGGTCGCGTTTTTTAATGGGCGGGTGGGCGATATGCGCAGCATCGGCAAAGATATAAAGGGTGACGATTGGCGCAATGTCGATCATTGGGCACGTTTGCGGGTGGCGCGTGGGTTTAATGAGCCACTCAATATTAAATTGTGGGAAGTAGGCAACGAGTTATATAACTGCCCACCTGAATTTTGGACCTGTGATGCCAGCGCCTATATGCAGGGCCAAAAAGGCCAAAACACGGGCTATTGGGAATTTGTCAACGCGATGAAGGCCATTGACAACAACATTTCGGTGGGGGCGGTTGGCACAGCCAATTTACGGGGTGATTATGGTCGCTATGATGGCTGGGGGCAAAAAGTGATTGACTCGGCTCGTAACAACAATACCGCGCTCGATTTTTATAGCATTCATGTTTACCCTTATGCCAATTGTGATTATGATGCCAATGCCCAACGCTGTGGCAATGGCGGGCAGCCGATGAGCTATGATGCACTGTTGATGCAACCCCACGCCGAGTGGTCAAAAATTCAATCTACACTCCAGACAGCCTATCAACCAACAGCCAATGCTTCGGGCAACCCCTTAAATATTGCTGTAACCGAATTTAACCTGAGCGGCGAAACAGTTGACCTTGCCACCAATATGACCCGCACTGTCAATGCCTTGTTTATTGCCGATACGCTTGGGCAAATGATTACCAACGGCTACACCATTGCGGCAAATTGGGCATTGGCCAATTGCACCAATGAAACCACCAGCACCGATACCGGCATGATGGGTGAACCCTTTGGCGTGGGCACAAACACTTATGCACGGCGTTCACATTATTATGTTTACCCATTGTGGCAACGTTTTGGGCGCAATTTGTTGCCAGTACAGTCACCGCTTAGCGGCGCAACCCAATTGAGCTTATACGGCGGCAAAACCGCCGACGGCAAATATACTTTGCTGGCGATTAACAAAACCGGGCAACCCATTCGCAGCACCCTAAAAGTGCAAGGGCCAAATGGCGCGATGTTGACGGTGACAGGCGGAAGCGTAGATGTATTACAAGCCGCTTCGCTTGACAACGCCAACCCAACTTTTAACGGCAAATTGGATGCTGAAATCGCCGATGATTTATCAAATGTGCCTTCGATGGCCTTGCCAGCAGGCAATAGTTATACATTTGCCGCCAACTCAATCACAGTTTTGCATTTAGATACCGCCCAAGCAACAAAACCGACCCCGTCACCAACCCCTATCGTGGTTCAAGTAAACGCGCCAACCGCAACGGCAACCCCCATTACGCCAACACCGAGCGTGCCAACCGCAACCCCAACGCCCGTCGCCCCCACGGCTACCCCAACCGTACAAGCCACACCGACTGCCGCTGTGCCAACCAACCCCATTAGCCCAGCAGGGGCGGCCTCACAGCCCAATACCGTTGTGTTGTCATCACAAGGGGCAACAGCTGTGCCTAGCCCAATACCGAGTGCAACGCTAACACCAACCCCTGCCTCAGAATGTTTAAGCTGTTTGTCAGTACGCTCAATGCCAAATAAAGTGTATTTGCCGATGATGTTGAAGTAAATAAAACACGAAGAGGGGAAAGACGCGAAGATAAAAATATTCTTTGTGTCCTTCTCCACTTTGTGTTTTATTTGTTTTTTGTGTTTTAGCGTCGGGAAATTTGGGGGTCACGTTCACGTGGCAAATTGAACCAAGCCGCATCACAGGCCGCAAGTTCATCCGCATCAAGCGTCATCCCTACGCCCTTTAAGCTATCTCGTAATTGGGCTGCGGTGCTCGCCCCAATGATGGCACTGGTAATATCAGGCTGTTGTAACACCCACGCAATAGCGGCGTGGGTTAGGCTTTTGTCACGGCTGGCAAAAAATTGGCTCAGTCGATCCACCTCATCAAAAATTTCATCATGCCAATAGCGTTTCTGATACATCTCGCCGCGCCCTTCGCCCAAACCAAAACGTGTGCCAGCTTGAACTTGACGCTGCCCTTTATAACGCCCTGTTAACATACCGCCAGCGAGTGGGTTATACACAATCACGCCAACCCCATGAGTGCGACACACCGGCAAAATTTCGTCTTCGATCATACGAAAAAGCAGGTTATAACGGGGTTGCACACTATCGTAACGCGCATAATGATGCAATCGGCTGGTCCATAATGCATCGGATAAAGCATGGGCAGGGTAATTTGAACAGCCAATATAGCGCACTTTGCCAGCACGCACCAAGTCATCTAATGCCCATAAAGTTTCATCGATAGGTGTATTAGGGTCAGGCTGATGCGTTTGATAAAGGTCGATATAATCGGTTTGTAAGCGGCGCAAACTGGCATCACAAGCGCTGATAATGTGTTTACGGCTGAGGCCGCTGTCGTTGGGCAGCTTGCCCATTGCGCCAAAACACTTGGTCGCCAATACAATGCGTTCACGCGCATGACGCGCCTTTAGCCAATTACCAACATACACCTCGGTCATACCCACTTTGTCGGCCCCGCCGCCCAATGGGTAAACATCAGCGGTGTCAAAAAAATTGACCCCAGCTCGATCTGCCACATCCATAATATCGAATGATGTCGCCTCATCACACTGATTTGCAAAGGTCATCGTGCCTAAACACACCTCGGTCACTTTTAAGCCAGTTCGGCCCAATGATTTTATTTTCATCACTAAATTGTATGTCGGGGAATAAGTATGCATGCTACGCCCTAGATATACAAAAAGGAGGGTCTATAACCCTCCAGAGCCACGTACTTAGCTTAGTTAAGCCCCGCTCGCACCATTTCCATATTGCGACGGTTTACCCCAGCATCACCCCGACCTAAGCGCGAAGCCGAACGCAGATCGATACGGCTATTACCACTACCGCTGTCGCTAATCACAAATTCAGCATCATCAATGAAACTCATCCCCGGCGTGCGAAATTCGGCGTGAACATAGCCGGGAGTATTGGTAATAATGGTGACATTGGGCAGTGATTTAAGAAAGCTAACCAATTTATCTTGTGACTGTGCCGAAGGTCCCGTTAAGGTAAAGGGTGCAATTTGGTGAATTGCCGTCGTTGCGTCACTAGAAACACAGTTAGGCGATGATGGACAAGGGGATAATTTACCATTTTGTAATCCTATTTTTGGCATAGGGCTTAGTGCCGCGACCAAATCACGTCGAAATAGAAAACCGATGCCAAATAAAATGGCAATAACCAATAAAAACATACCACATCCCTTAAATAAAAGTTTCATTAAGCTTTCGATTTTAGGAGGTATATCTGAGAGGTCTTTAAAAATTCCCCTTATTCTTTCAAAGAAGTTACAAATTATTATTTGTTTGAAATTTAACCTTACACACACCAAATATACCTAGCCGTTTTATTCAAATCGTTCGGGTATTCCACCTCGTTTTTTTAAAGCAAATCGCTTTCTTTTTTTTTATTTCTTTTCGCAATAATAGTAGGGGCTGTGGATATGTGGATATGTAGTTGAAACCGGCATATCCACTGCAATATAAAGTATATCAACGTATATATGGCAGCTTAGGAATAAAACAAAATTATCCACAGGAATATAACATGTGTAAATAAAACCACCAAAATTCTGAAAAAACAACCATAATCCACATAGAAAACGCTTTTATACACATCATGTTGATATTTTTATCCCCAGTGTGGAGATTGTTATGTAAAGATTTATGGAATTTTTCCGGGGCTGGGGATAACTTGGGGACGAAAATCAAAATTACAATCATCTGTATCAAGCTGCGGAGGCCAGCGCTGTAGTGTTTGCCCACTATTTACTGTTGCACTGAAAGGGATTGTCCCCGGCAAGGCTGTGGATAACCATTGTGAGATATCCACAATGCCATCGTTTTGGTTGAGTAATAAAACTTGATCCCCTGTGTTGCTGAGGTTAATACTGCCATTGCTCCAAGCCAAATAGGGCACGAGATCAGGCACGTCAGGGTCATAATTCCCCATTTCAAACTGTGGTTTTTGACCATAATCTTCAAAAAACGCCAAAGCATTTTGAGCGATTACGATTACGCCTCCTGCTGCAATAATACTACCTGTGGGAAACTCAAACATGCCATCGCTGCCGTTTTTGCCTATTGTTTCAGCGTCACCCATTTTGTAATGGCTTAAATTAATGGGGGTATCTGTTGGGTTATAAATTTCGATCC
>CAZLOF010000141.1:0-9761 GCA_964560745.1 uncultured Thermoflexus sp. | reverse complement strand
ACATAATTCCATATGGCTAACTGAGTGCCATAATTGTTACTCCTGGTTAATCCCTGATCGATTGCATAACCTAAAGCAGAACGTGCTGAATCAGGGGCAAAATCAGAAAGCACCAATTGCGAACCCGGGAACGGCAAACCACGATTTAAACAAAATCCATTAATCGTGACATCTACGCGAGCACGGGGTGGGAGGGTAACTACCAATGTTCGTTCTTCAGCTAAAAAGGCCGAGGAAACCACAGCTGGTACACCAATCATTGCAGCTAACACTGCAAGTGCTGCTGCAATTCTGGTGAAGAGTTTTACCCTCTGGGGGTGTAATTTTTCTCTAAAATAATTCATTGACTATCTCCCTTTATATATATATGGGGTGGGGACAAAACTTAGTAAACAAAAATCTATCATTAAAACTCTCCTCTTTAATCAAAAAAACCTCCTAAACTATCTTGGTAACAATTATAGGGTTAAGCTAATAAGATGTCAATGCTAATCGATCCAACAATTTCTGACTAAAAATAACACAACACCTTAGAAACTTATTCAGACGAATTTTACCTGATTTATCATCTAAAACCCATGTCAACAAATAATTAAAAATATCACAAAACCACTAATTCACATATTACTAAAACTTAAATACACCAAGTCACAATAAAATTAATAACACTTAATTTTACATAAATACCATTTTGTTGTCATTGAAAATATAATTACTTTTATAACCTTGCAGTGCGATGTAAAATCATATTACTTACAACATTAAATAGTGAAATATCAGTATGTCACCGAACAGATACATGAACAACAGTCTTAAGTCCGAATAATAGATGTAAGCTACTTAATATGGATAAGTCATGATTTAACCATAAATCAATATACTTCTATTCGCAATTAAAAACAATAAAATTATTCAATTTAGGTTTATATTCATAATATTAATGACGTTTTACATTAAAATTAAACACAACATCTAAGATTTAGGTAAGTTAATCGGCATCACAATATGTTGAAAACTTTCATCGCCTAGCCCTTTAAACAAGCCGGGGCTTTTAGGTGTTACGGTGCTTAACGATACTTGTGGCGTTTCAATAACCGATAAAACATCGATTAAAAACTTGACATTAAAACCAATTTCGATAGGAACACCGGTGCATGAAGCTTCCAATTCATTCATGTTGTCGCCCTTCTCGTCTGCACGAGCAGCAATGTCAACCGTACTCCCTTCACCAGCCTCACTTGGTGTAATACGCACGCGAACAACATCTGATGCATCTCGCGCAAAAATACTGGCCTGTTTACAAGCTTTTAACAAATCAGCAGTATTAAGTACTGTCAGTGTTTCATATTTCTTGGGAATAAGTGCCTCAACCTCTGGGAATTTTTGATCAATAAGTTGAGAAACCACATCAACATTCTCAAGATGAAATAAGATTTGTCCACGCGCAGGCGTGATGGCAATGGCAACAGGCACTTGTTGATCACCCACGATACGCCCAACTTCTGCTAATGTTTTGGCAGGGACAAGCACTTGACGCGGTTCGGAGATAGGTTGGGCCAATTGCCCACCGCAAACACTTAACCGAAATCCATCCGAAGCAAACAAGGTAATACGATCCTCATTCATTCGAATCAAAACGCCAGTTAACATCGGCCTGCTTTCATCGGTAGCTGCGGCAAATACTGTTTTGGCTATCAGTTTGCGTAAAACATCAGCATTTACATAAATTGCGCCCTCAGGGTCAAAAATGGGCACAATTGGAAATTCCTGTGCATCAATGCCTTTAATATTGGTATCAGTTTTGCTGCAATGCACCCGAACGGCCTGTGTCTTATTATTCAATTCAAGATCAATACGATCAGAGGGCAATAAAGATACAAGTTCAGTCAAAGTTCGTGCGGGCAATGTAATTGCGCCTTCATCTTCAACTTTTGCGCCAATCCAACAGTTAACACCTAATTCTAGATTAGTTGCACTTACTCGCAATCTTCCGTTATCGCTAGCAAGTAAAATATGAGTTAATACAGGTAAGGTTGCGGTGCGGGGCGCAACAGCACGCCCAACGATATTCAACGCCTTAGCGAGGTTCTCTTGTAAGCAAGACAGTTTCATTACGAGGCAATTTTACTCTTTGTTTTGCAAAAATGCATCAGCCAGATGTACGATTGGATTAACATCTAACATTTGCGAGCCATCAAGATTTAACAAACGAAGTTTAAAGCCCCAAGTTGCATTGCTTGCATTCGTTTGCGCCGCTTTAACAAGTAATTTATTTAATCCTTTTTTTAAGGTGACAATCGGCAAATCAAGGTCACGCAAATCATCAGGAAAAGGCCTGTTTACCCGATTACGCCACACTTCTTTTTGGTTTAGCCAAACGGCCAAACTTTCGTCAGAATTCATGCCTAGCAAGGCCTTACGATCATCAGGGGATTCAACCCAAACCCAAGCATAAGCAACATGGTTCGCTTGAGTAAATGTTTCTTCATTTGGTGTAATATAAGATTTTAAATTGATATTTCGAGAAAAACTATGAATTAATTGAAATTTTTTATCCTCTAAATCTAATATAAATGCTGTTTCGTCCCCCAATGCTGCATTATCAATGGTTTGATTGGGATAACCGCGCGTGATCCACCATGTGCGAATATAAGCATCGCTTGAACGCGGAAACAGGGTGATTTGTTTAAACCCAACGTGGTAGTCTGCGCCCAACACGGCGCAAATTACCTCAATTTGAGCATCTTCTGGCAGATTTTTAGGCAACACCCAAGTGGCCTTTGCGCCGGTAATATCGATCAACGGCACACGCCCCGATGCGCTCACTAATGTCGCCCACCAATAAACCGGGGCATTAGGCAATGCCCGCCCTAATGCATCACGCGCAATCGCCTCGAATGACACAGTGCCATTACCCGCCACCTGTGCAAACTGAGTTGGTGATTTGATCTCAACAATAGGCTTAGCCGCCCCTACCCTAACCCGGCGCTCAAACCATTTTGCCGATTGATTACTTCTAACGCGCAAGACATAATCGCCATTTACTTTATAAATATGTCGAAGTTGTGTATCACCTGTCTTCAGCAAAATGGGGTCTGAGCCATCGCCAAAATCGGCCCAAAATTGGCGAGTTGATGAAATTTCTAAGTGCGATGTCGATATCAGAGAGGCAAAATTTAAGGTTAGCGTGAAAGGGGCTATCCCTAAAATACTTCCATCATAAGCAACACATGGGTTCTGCGCACACGTAATTTCTGGGGTCACTGGGGCTTGAATAGTTGCGGAAATATTGCGTATTTGTCGCAACCCACCTGAGAAAATTGAAAGGTAAAACAGCCTGCCATCGGGTGAAAATTTAAGGTCAACAGGCTCTCCCATGCCTTCACCAAAGCCTTCAACAACCTTAAATTTACCATTTTTATCAACGACAGCTCTTTTAATAAATTGTTTTGAATAATCAGCAAAGAAAAAGTCACCGTGCATGACTTCAGGAAGGTTGCCACCCGGGTTGAATGCCCCTGCCGTAATGGACGCATTTGCGCCAGCGTGCAAATAAGCATAAAAAGGTGAGGTGACATCATCTGCTTTGAGCTTTTGGCAAACCTGATGACCCTGATATTCGGGTCGCGGCTGATCGCCCTCAAAACAGGGCCAACCCATGTTGCTGCCAGCCGTTGCTTGCTGCAACGATTCAACACTATTCCAACCTACATCACCGACAATGGGAATCCCTGTCAACGGATGCACCCCCATGCGAAATGGATTGCGATAGCCAAATGACCAAATTCGTGAGCGAGCACTCTTAGAATTAGCTGAGTCAAAAAATGGGTTGCCAGCCTCATTCGCCCCACTCCACTTAGGAGGTATCCCCGCACCAGTCGCGGGGTCAATGCGAATAATCTTGCCATTTAATGAGTTGAGGTCTTGGGCGCGATAGGACAAGTCTGTTTTTTGCTCAGAAATCGCCCCATCACCCAACGATACAAACATAGCACCATTTGGGGCAAAACGAATGGAACCCACCCCATGATTACGGGTATCCGCTACATAATCATCGAGCAGCACTAAGGCAGTATCGAGGTCAGCGACATCATTCACAACTGTGTAACGCACGAGTCGCCCATTACGCGGCTCATCAGCATCAGCTTTCTGGTTAGGGGCATCATAAATATAAAGCAAGTAAATATAGCCATTGGCGGTAAATTTTGGATCAACCGCCACATCAATCAACCCTCGATCTAACCCACCTATATTGACTTGGGTACGCAGATCGATCAACGGACGCGCATAAATGACCTGATCTTTCACGATTTTGACCATGCCGCCTCGCTCAGCCACCAAAATTCGACCGTCGGGCAAAAAATCAAAAGCCGTGGGTTGTTCAAAATCGGCGGCAACCACTTCGGCTACCAAACCTTCGGGCAATTTAATTTCGGCAGAAGTCGATAATGTTGAAGTCAACCACACGATCAGCCAGCCAATTAAAGCAAAACAAAACTTCTTTTTCATCAGCGCTCCCAAATTAGCACGGCATCGGCAGGCCAGCGTACGCCATCAGAGTTATTGGCCAGCAATCGCTGCCCATTCGCCGCGTCATACCAGCCAATCAAAATTTTGGCCGCTTGGGGCGGCAACGCCACAACTCGTGGCTCAATAACCAACTCATTCGGCTCCCACAATCGCGTAGGAAATTTACCCATCCATGGCTGGGCATCGTTTTGCGCTAACAATTTGCCATCATGGTCAAGCACATGCACAAATAACGTGTAATTTTTATCAATCGAAGGCGTTGTCAAGGTCGATGCACTGCCTAAACCAGCAAAATACAAACACAGCGAGGCTTGGCTACCTTCTAAGGCCAAATCATACCCCCGCAAGCCGATCAACCCACCAAAATTTGCATTTGCGGTTACGCTGGGGGATGGAGGCGGCGGCACGGCGGTCATATCGTTGGCAATTTTCACCTGCCCCAACTCAAATTTAAAAACATTAGGCTGAATTTCGAGCAAACGTGGCGGCACATCATCGGTTAGCAAAGCCAATTGAATGGTGGCTGGCCCACGCATAGCCGTGGCATCGATGGGCAAATCATAATCATCTTGAAAATAAGCGTTAGGTTGCCAACGATTCGTAGCAAACCGCCCTTGAAAGGGGATAAAACGACGACGCGCAATCAACTCGCCCTGCAAATCTACTGCTTCAAGCAATATGCGGTAACTTTTAGGAATGGGTTGGGTCGCGCCCCAAAACAGCCGCAATTTGAGCGGCTGTCCCGCTTGCACACGCCATTGCCCAAATTCGCTATGCAGCAACTGCACTTGCCCACCAAAAGTTACTTTCGCCCCGCCCCCAAAAGCCGCCACCTGCTGAGGGCCAAGCGTAACCGGCGTGGCAAAAGCCGGGCGAATAACAAGCCAAGGCGCACTAATCGCCAAGACCAACATACCGCTACCTGCCAGCCACGCGGCAATAGGTCGCCACCGATCTGGCAATAACGCCAGCCACCCAACAGCCACCCAAATAGCAGGCAAAGCCACGCTTGGCATCAATAAACGGCTATTTTCAGTGCCAATATGGGTGCGCATCCAACTCAAAAATAAAACCAGCGTCGTTATTTGCCATGTTGCAAGTATGAGAATAGGACAGGCGCGTGCCCAATCAACACCAGCGCGGCTGATATGCCATATGCAGCCAAGCACCGCCAACCCCAAGCCAACAAATAACAACCGATCGATCCCAACTGGAAAATATTTCTCGATACCCAACACACCCCAAAATGAAATGAACAATTGAGGTACGCGCCCAATCATCTCGCCTAAGCCTAAAGGCACAGGCCGCAGCAACGCGGCATTCGCAGTCTGCACTTCGTTCCATGCCAATGGGTCGCCATAGCGCACCCAATTTAACCCAAACCACCACGCGCTAAGCAGCGTAAACCCAATCAACAAAGCAAACAAGTGTTTTAAATGGGGGATTAGGGATTGGGGGTTGAGGATTGAAGATTGACGCAGCGTAAAAAGCCACAAAACAGCGGTAGGGATAACCAAGCCAAAGGCCTGAATTTTGCATAACCCCGCCACCCCAATCAACCCTCCCAAAACAAACCATTCCCAAACCTGCCACTTGCCCCCCATCCTCAACATCCACCAACAAGCCAAGGTTGCGGCAAATGTAACCGCAATATCATTACTAACAATACTGCTAATATGAATAAATTTTGGGTTAAAGGCGGTTAACGCCGCAGCCAAATAACTGGCAGTAACCGCATGGGTTTGACCACGCAGCGCCAATTGGGCGATAAGAAAAACCAGCCATACCGTAGCCGCGCCTAAAAATGATGAAAATAAACGTGCCGCCCTCACTGCCCAGACAGCCCCCCGATATGGAAATTGTTCAGCGAGGCCATGTAAATGCAATTGCTGCACACTTACATAATCAGCGTTTAGCTCACGATCAAACCAATCTGGGTTGAGTTGGCTAATTTCAGCCAAATTACTGCGATCAAACAAACCAATAATGGGCGCAAGCGCCATGTAATAAAGTGGTGGCTGAAAAGCCTCATGCGATGGCACCTCTTGACGCAAATTGGGCAAGCGTCGCTCACGCGCCCAAAAGTCAGCATAAGCAAAATGGGCGGCTTCGTCGCTGGCCTCAAACATCGGCAACGCGACATTATTCACCATACACAACACCATAAACAAACCCAAAATAGCTTGCACAATGCTGGTATGCTTACACCCTATACCTGCTGACATATCAATAATATATACAAATAGGTCAGCATACATTGATGTATGCTGACCTATTTATATGCTACGAAATAGTGCCCTTGGTCTGACGAATGCGGTTAGTCAAATCAATTCGCCCCGCCCGATAGTCATCTAAAAAACGCCGAATCGCGAAGGTCATAACGCTATTCACCGACACATTTAACGTTTGGGCAATAGCCTCAATTTGCTCTTGCTCGGCAATTTTTAACGCCACGCTACGTGGTTTTACTCGACGACTGCGGGCTGCTTCTTTGACACTAGCCTTCATCGTCACTGTATCAGGAGATGTAAGCATATCAGGGGTGACAGCAGGCACACTTTGTATGTCTGGTATGCTTACAGGCTGCGCATCAGGCGTTGATGTAGTACGGCTTAACAGCCCAGTTAATTGTGTTTTTCTAGCCATTCGTTTACCTTCTTTGCAACTGCTTTATATTCAGTACTACGATCATTACTTGCCTCATATACTGTAATCGGCTCGTGGGCGGCAACCGCCTCGGCAATGCGTATCGTGCGGCCAACCGTGCCTAATATCGGAATATCAGCTCGATTAATTTCAGCCAGCGCTTGCTGATGATGAATACTACGGGCATTATAAAAATTTACCACCGTGCCAATGGTTTGTAAATTTGGGTTTACCGTCAACCGAATTTCATCTAGCACATCCAAAAATGAGCGCAACGCATACAAATTCATGGCCTCGGGCACCACCGGCAAAATCACGCCATTGGCCGCCGTCAAGGCATTTAACACCAACAACCCTGTCGAAGGCGAACAATCCATCACACACACATCATAGCCTGTCACTGTTGCCAACATCCGTTTAATCACGGTCTCGCGTGATATTTTGGCCGACAAGCTCAACTCAATACTCGCCAACTCAGGGCTGCTGGGCAAAATGCTCAGTTTTTTATTCAGTGGGCGAATGGCTTGCGCCGCCGGCATTTTGCTCGGCGTAGCCAACACATCCACAATCGTTCCTTCTACATCGGTCAAATTACAACATGCCGTTAAGCTACATTGTGGGTCAAGATCCAGCATCAAAACGTTGAGCTTCTCGCTCAAAATCCAACTAAGGGTATGGGCAGTAGTAGTCTTGCCTACACCACCTTTTCCTGAAGCAATGGCAATAATATGCATGTATGTAAGTATCCACGCATGTAGGGGTGTTTGTATGAGTGTATGCTTACAAGTTCACAAGCATACCTAAAAATATCGTCAAGACGACGACGCTCTAGTGACAATAATCCCATCGCGTAAGTCTTTTGCCACGGCGGCAGGATCGCGCTCGTCGGGGTTGCCATAACCACCGCCACCCGCCGTATCAACCGTCAATTCATCACCCTCGCGCAAGTCATACGCGCCGGTTAATTGGGTGGCTTCGAGTCGCGTCAACCATTTGCCATTTAGCCGCACACGCGCCGGGCTGCCGGCCTGCCCGCCATGCAGCCCCTCGGGCGCGGGGTTTTGGCGATGCGGTGATGCCGCCACAATAATATGCGCCTTGCTGCCCGGCAGCCGTTTGATCGTGGCCCGCTGCCCCAACCCACCGCGATATTTGCCCTCACCGCCGCTACCGGCAATCAGCTCTTTTTCGGTAATCAGCACCGGCGCCGCCACCTCATACAACTCAACCGGCACATTGCTGGCACTGCTCGGAAAAACCGTCGTTGACACGCCATCATTACAATAGGTCGCGCCCAAGCCACCGGCATTAAACAAACTGGCATTAAACCCGCGCCCATCAGCCTCGCGGCCATAAACACCAATCGCCCCCATCAACCCACCCGATGCAAACACCTGCCGCGGCAAGGCTTTGCTCAGTGCCATCATCATCAACGGGGCAATATACCAACCACTCTTGGTGCGATTCATGGTGCTGGCCGGGCGCACACAATTAAAGATGCTGCCCACCGGCGCACTGACGTTAAAGGGAACATAACAACCTTCATTGCTCGGCACATCGGGCAAAAGCGCACATTTAAGCGCATAACAGGTGTGTGCAGTGGTGTATGACAGCGTTGAATTGATGCCACCGCGTGGGTGTTGTGGGGCACTACCGCCAAAATCTACCGTCAAGGTGTCGCCCTGCACCAATAACTTCACCTTGGCGACCAACGGCCCGTCGAGTTCATCAAACACCGTTTCGGCTTCATATTCGCCATCGGGCAAGGCCCGCACGGCGGCGCGTATGGCAAGCTCAGATCGGCTATGAATCTCGTGCGCCAATTCGCTAAACCCCACCATTTGATATTCGTCGAGCAAAGCCAAAGCTTTTTGCGCCCCAACATGACAGGCACTTACTTGGGCATGCACATCACCCACCACCATTTCGGGGTTACGCACATTGTGGTGAATGAAGTCGAGCACGACACTTACTTCACGCCCACGATCATACAGCCGTGTCAATGGTATCAGCAAACCTTCTTCATAGCTTTCGCGGGCGCGGTTTTGATCGAGAATACCGCCGATGTCGGCCATGTGGGCGATGCTGGCGGCAAAGCCAACCCGCACCCCGTGCTTAAAAAACGGCAATACAATCGCGATATCAGGTGTATGCCCGACCAACAGCCAAGGATCGTTGCAAATAAAAATATCGCCTTCGTGAATATCATCGCCATATTTGCGAATGACCGCCTTACAAACACTGGGCATCAGCAAATTAAACACCGGCATACTGCGGGTGGCATGGGCCAAGCCATTGCCATGCACATCTAACAACTCACAACCAAAATCATTGGCCGCGCCAATGACAGTGCTAAATGAGGTGCGCAACAATGTCGCCGCCATTTCATCCACCAAGGCAATCATACGTCGCCACAAAATTTCGAGTGTAAGCGGGGTCATCATCATGCCACCTTAATCCTTAAATTCAACTGCGCATCAACATAAGCCTGCATATTGGGCTGCAAAATTACGGTGCTTTCACGTTCTTCAATAATCGCCGGACCAACAAGCTTAACCTCTGCTGCTAGCGCATAGCGGTCATAC
>CAZLOF010000140.1:7648-9781 GCA_964560745.1 uncultured Thermoflexus sp. | reverse complement strand
ATGGTTAATGGTTAATGGTTAATGATTAATGGTTAATGGTTAATGATTAATGGTTAATGGTTGATCATTAACCATTAACCATTAATTTTCACATTACTTCGCGGATGCTTTCGGCGATGACTTGGATGCCACGTGCCATTTGGTCGAAAGGCACATAGCTAAATGACAAACGTGCGGTATTTTGCCCGCGCCCATCGGCAAAAAATGGCACCCCGATCTGAAAATCGACCCCGCGAGCACGGGCCTTGGTGACAGCATCGGCGATATTAACATGTTCGGGCGCGGTGAGCCACACAAAGAACCCGCCATCGGGGTCCGTCCATTTCACCTCAGCAGGCATAAATTCGCTCAGGGCATCTTGCATTTGTTCACAGCGTTGGGCGTAAATCGCCCGCACCTTGGCGATATTATTCACCAAACCATCTTCTTTACAAAATTCTTCAGCAATGTGGGTTGAAAATGGGCTAGTGCCGTCCACCTTCATCGTACTCATGGTTTTAATCAGCCCAGCTTCGCCCACCGCCCAACCCAAGCGCATACCCGGCGACAAAATTTTAGAGAAGGTTCCCATATACACCACGCCAATATTGCCAGCCAATGAATACATGGTGGGCAACGACTGATTGCGAAATCGCAAATCGTAATAGGCATCGTCTTCGAGAATAATGGTGTTATAAGCCTTAGCTAACGCAATAATCGCTTGACGACGCTCAACCGGCGTGGTTAAACCGGTGGGGTTTTGAAAATTGGGGATGACATAAATGAATTTTGGCGTGATGTTTTGGGTCTTAAGTTTAACCAACGTGGCTTCTAACTGGTCAAGTTTCATGCCATTGGCATCCAAGTCAATCCCGATGACCTTGGCCCCAGCGTTCTTCATCACGCGCACCGCCCCCAAAAAGGTCGGTGCTTCGACAATCACAGTATCCCCTACATTGACAAATAAATCACACATCAACCCCAAAATGGGCATACTGCCAGCCGTGATCATGATATTGTCACGAGTAATATCCATTTTCTGATCGCGACGCAATTTTTCAACCAGTTGATCGACAAATTTAGGATTGCCCATCGCGCCGCCATATTGCAATGGGTCTTGACCATGGGTCCGCAAAGCACGTTCAGCAGCTTTCAGCACTTCTTCGTTTGGCAAACAGGCTGGGTCAGGGTAGCCCCAGTTAAAGGTCAATTCATAATTCACACCCGCGAGGCGTGGCGATTGCACGTGTTTGCCGCGTGCGCTAAATAGCTGTTCGTAATTCATATATATGAGGGTATTGTACGGATATGCGAGCCGAGGTGTTGTGAAATAGCTTTATCAATCTGCCTACACTCATTTTACAAATACCGATTGCGCCAAACTTCGGTTAATCTCAATCAAATTATGAGTGGCCTCATCAGGTGTCAATTGGTCATTGGGTGGGCAAATATTGCACCATAAATTCGCATTACTATGGTCATTTGCCATCACTTTAATGATGGCACGCGGCTTAAGCCCCAACAATCCAAGTTGCCGCAACTGTTCACCATTGTCATCGACCACCCGCTCAATTAACACCACATCACCCACTTTCACATCAGACAATCTTCGCCGCGAAACATCGGCCACGATGCCCTCTTTCGAAGGAATGGGATCGCCATGCGGGTCATGTTTGGGGTCGCCCAACAGCGCCGCCATGCGATCTTCAAATTCTTCGCTAATCGCATGTTCAAGCCGTTCAGCCTCATCATGCACCTGATCCCAACTAAAGCCCATCGCTTCCATCAAATACAATTCGATCAAACGATGATGACGCACAATTTCCAATGCCATTTTTTCGCCAGTTGGGGTCAAATGAAAGCCTTGGTAAGGTTCATGTTCAACCAGCTTCATTTCAGCCAATTTTTTGACCATGCCCGTCACCGAGGCCGCAGAGATCGCTAATTTATCAGCCAATGCATTGGTATTGACACGT
This sequence comes from uncultured Thermoflexus sp., assembly GCA_964560745.1. Lineage (GTDB taxonomy): Bacteria > Chloroflexota > Anaerolineae > J036 > Brachytrichaceae > AQU-03. Next base: position 7,826 of record CAZLOF010000140.1, on the reverse strand, counting down.
CTCCCATCTTCGTTCAGTTTGTAAATGGTTTTGAGGTAATTCTGAATCGACTCAGAAAGCATAACAACATAGTATAGTCGTTACGAATCAGTTTGGGGTGAAAATTCGGTTTATACTGCCAACAAAGATTTTTAGCCTAGCGCGGGGATTAAAATCCCGCGCTGGGCATACAAAGACC
>CAZLOF010000140.1:0-7638 GCA_964560745.1 uncultured Thermoflexus sp. | reverse complement strand
GTAAACTTGTGGGTCTATAAGAGAGAAAAATATGAATTCTTACATTATTTCTTTAATATGTGGCGTGATTGGCTATGTCATCGGGTCAATTCCCTTTGGCTACCTCATTGTCAAAGCTGCAACTGGCACCGATATCCGAACGCATGGCAGTGGACGCACCGGCGGCACCAATGCCTATCGTGCGGCAGGCGTGGTGGCTGGCATTTTAACGGCGGTGCTTGATATCGGCAAAGGTTTAATCACCGTATTGGTTATTCGCTCATTGGGATTAGAAACAGGCGGATTAGCCGAGTCGTTGGCTGGGGTTGGGGTCATTTTGGGGCATAACAAATCGCTCTTTTTAAAATTTGCGGGGGGCGCAGGGGGCGCTACCGCGGTTGGCACTGGGTTTGCATTTTCATTTGCAGCGGGGATGGTAGCCATGCTGCTCGGCATGTTTATGTGGTTGGTGATTGGTTATGCGTCATTGGCAACAATCTTGGCTTCGGCTTCGGTCGCCATCGTCACAACCATTTTAGCCATCAATGGCAGTGTGCCATCGACTTACCCCATTTATGGCTGGGGGGCGCTCATTTTGTGCCTGATTGCCCTACGTCCGAATTTGAAACGCTTGTTGGACGGCACTGAAAAACGGGTCGATATTTTAAAACTACGCAGCAAAAATAAATGAATGAATGGGTGAATGGGTGAATGAGCGATTGCTTATTCATTCACTCATTCACTCATTCACTCATTCACTCATTTAAATAAATGGAATCTCGAATTGCACTTGACCTCGGTTTTATAAAAATTTATTGGTATGGCATTGTCATCACACTCGGCATGATGCTGGCGTGTTATGTTGCGATGTATGAAGCCAAACGACGCGGTGAAAACCCTGATATCGTCTCGGATGGGGCGATTTGGGTAATTGGCCTCGGTTTGGTTTGCGCCCGTTTGTATCACGTTTTTTCGGCCCCCAATGATGGCAGTGGCAGCGGCTGGGAATATTATCGCAATAACCCGCTGCAAATATTGGCCATTTGGCAAGGCGGCATTGGCATTTATGGCGGCATTTTTGGCGGCATCATCGGCATCATTTATGTGATGTGGCGCAACAAAGCCCCATTATGGCGCTGGTTTGATAATATTGTGCCGGGTGTGCTGCTCGGTCAGGCCATTGGGCGCTGGGGCAATTATTTTAACCAAGAGCTATATGGCGGCCCCACTGGGTCATCGACATGGGGGCTTATTATTCAAGAGCCATTTCGGGTGCGCACCGGTAAATTTGACTTTACCGATATGACACAATACCCGCTCGACACCCGTTTTCACCCAACCTTTTTATACGAATCGGTCTGGAATTTTTGTGGCTTTTTGCTGCTGATGTGGTTGGCGCGGCGTTATCAACAACACCCCGATCGCCCAGAAACGGCGGGCCGCCCGCTGGTTGATGGCGATATTGGGCCGCTTTTTCTCATTTGGTATGGGATTGGTCGTGGATGGGTCGAGCTTTTCTTTCGCCCAGATGCATGGACGCTTGGCTCGTTGCCAACCGCCGTATGGATTTCGATTATCGGTATCGGCATTGGCTTGCTCATCATGGCCTATCGGCATCGGGTTGCCAAACGCCCAACAACAGAAAATTTAGAATTGAAAATTGAAAATTGAAAATTGAAGCTAAGAAAGTGTCTTTAATGCATTTCAATTTTAAATTCTAAATTTTTAAAATGCGCGTTATACGTGACACCTATGAATTGCCGGACGACGATGGCGATTTTAGCTCAGGGCCATCCAATCGCGGGTTTACGCTGGTGGTTTGGTTGCCATTGCTATTAATCGCCTTGCTCACGGGTGGCATTTTAATTGGCGGCACAAGTTATGTGGCGGCGCGTGAGCGCGAAGATGTATTTTGCACCAGTTGTCATACCGCGCCCGAAACCGCCTATTTTCAACGCGGGCAAGCCGCCGTTGGCGGGGCGGTTGCCATCGATCTTTCGTCGTTTCACTACCAACAAATTCGCGGCAAAGGCGGCAGCATTCACTGTATCGATTGTCATTTGGGCGACCAAAGTTTGCAAGCACAAGCCAGCAAATGGCCGATGACAGCCCGTCACGCTGTTGTCTGGTTGGCTGGGCGCAATATCACCAGCACCGAATCGTTGACATTACGGGTTCCCCATTTAACCAATAACAGTTGTGTTGCTTGTCACCGTGATACGCTTTTGACGGTCGGGGCAGCCAATCATCATCATAATGGCTTGCCGGTGGCCTATGAATTATGGAAGGCTGGGGCCGCATTGGTCATGCCGCCCGACACCCGCGATGCCCAAGCCTTAACGGCGCGTGGCCTAACCCGTTACAACACCACTGTCGAATGCACTTCGTGCCATCTTGTGCACCGCACAATCGAAAAAGAGCATTACATTGATCAAAAAACGCTCAATACTGGCTGCGAGTTGTGCCATCAACAAACCCGTAAATAACGGCAGATGCTATGGGTTGCGAATCTCATCGACAATTTCACCATCGGCGACGGTAACGGCGCGGGTGACCCGTTTTGCCAAATCTTTATCGTGGGTCACCATCAGAATGGTTTTGCCCTCTTGCACCAAGGTCGAAAATAGGTTAAAAACTTGATCGGCGGTGCGGCTGTCGAGGTTGCCGGTCGGTTCATCGGCCAAAATGATGGGCGGGTCGTTGGCTAAGGCGCGGGCAATGGCGGCACGTTGTTGTTGCCCGCCCGAAGTGGCGCTGGGTAATTTATGGGCGTGTTCGGCAATGCCGACATGCTCTAACAAACTCATGGCGCGGTCAAAACGTTCACGCGGGGCATACATATTGCAAAAATCCATCGGCAACATCACATTTTCAACCACCGTAAGGCTGGGCAGCAATTGAAAAAACTGAAAAATAACGCCCAATGATTTACCGCGCCAAACCGCCAATTGGCCTTCATTGAGCCTGTGAATGGGGGTATCATCGACAAACACCTCGCCCGTGCTGGGGCGGTCGATGCCCGAAATCATATTGACCAAGGTTGATTTGCCGCTGCCCGATTTGCCGATCACAGCGACAAACTCATGGGTGTTTACTTGCATATTCACCCCTTTTAACGCCAAAAATTTGCCTGCACCGGTCTCATAAATTTTCACCACATTGCGCACATCAATCAACGTGCTTTGCTCTGGCAAATTTATTTTGCCATTGGGGGCAGCATCGGCTCGCCCAATCCGTGAAAATAATCGCGTCAACATTCGGGGCGAAGGATATCACAACTGGTATACAACCTCCTGCCGAAAGCTAACGCGGGGATTAAAATCCCGCGATGAGCGTGCAAAGCCCGCCTTCGCGGTCTAAATGCTTAGCCTGCAAAGGCAGGCTTCGTATGCCCAGTGTGCCATTGCTAATGGCTGCGGGACATCAGTATTTTTTTACATTGCCCAAGCAGTTGAATGGCCTTGAGTGGGTCGGGGCCAAGCGGGGGGCCAAAACTGATGTGGGTTGCACCGGCTGCCACCAAAGGCCGTAGCCGCGCCAACAAATCGTCAACATCCCCCACCACCCCAATGGCAAGCATTTTGTCTGTCACCATACCAATGGCCTTGGCCTCGTCGCGCTCGACATTGAGCGCATGATCAATCGGTTCAAACTCGGCCTGGCGAACACCCAGCCGCGCATATATGAGCGGGCTGAGGGCGTGTCCGTAATAGGCGACCTTTTGCGCCAACACATGGCGGGCGGCAGCGGGGTCATCATCGAGCGACACCCAAATACAGGCGGCAAAATCAAAATCGGCGGCGCTGGTATGGGCGGTCGCCAAACGCTTGGCGAGGCCCTCATTCACCAAAGGCCGCACCCCAAAATAATGCTCAGGCGGGAACAACAGCGGCAACACGCCATCAGCCAACTCACCCGCCAAACGCAACATGCCTTCGCTCATGGCCCCGACATAAATAGGGGTTTGGCGCGGCGCGGCAAAACGCAAATAAGCATTGTCATTCCATTGCAAAAATTGCCCATTCATCGCCACCCGCTCGCCGCGCTGCAAGGCCTGAATCGCCAAAATGCTCTCACGCATGGCGGCCAATGGCTTGCGCTGCTCAATCCCCACCCAATTTAAAAAATCGCTGGCCCCTGCCGCCAAGCCGAGGTTAAAACGGTTGCCGCTCAATTCATCCATCGTGGCGGCAAACATGGCAATTTCGGCAGGATCGATGGTATAAGGGTTGAGAATACAAGTGCCGATGTGGATCTGTTGGGTGGCCTGTGCCACGGCTGCCAAAATGACCGGGGCGCTGCGCAAAAACAAATCATTGCTCACCCAAAGTTGGGCAAAACCGGCGGCTTCGGCGGCACGTGCCAATGACACATAATCGGCCAAAGGCAGGTCGTTGTTTAGGCGTATACTAAATTTCATCATTATTTGGTAGCTTCTTAATAATCAGGGGTGAATAAAACAAGTTTTCGCCAAACTCAGGCCATAGCCTGAGTTCGGCATTGCGTCTTTTTAAATTGCCGCTATTTTTACCTCTGCTATCAAACACAGGTAAACTAGTAACCTCTTAGTCATTACACCAAGAAGTGGATTATTATGTCACAAAACTCTATTTTCGACCAAGTTGTCGACCGCACCCAATCGAATAGTATTAAATGGACCCTCTATAACGCCGATGTGTTACCGATGTGGGTCGCCGATATGGACTTTAAGTCGCCCGAACCGATTATTCAGGCCTTGCGCGAGCGGGTCGAACATGGGGTATTTGGCTATGAAGCGCCCAATGTCGACATGCGTGCCACCGTTGTCAACTGGCTGGCAAAAAAATATGATTGGGTCATTCACCCCGATGATATTGTGTTTTTGCCGGGCTTGGTCAGCGGGTTAAATTTGGTGGCGCGGGCCTATGGGCATATGGGCGACAATGTCACCACCATGACCCCCGTTTACCCGCCCTTTTTAAGCGCACCGGTCAACCAAGGCATGACCGCCATTGGCTGTAAGCTCAAGCGGGTGGATGATGGCGAAAACATTCGCTATGAAGTGGATTATGAGGCTTTCGAAAAATCCATCACCCCACGCACCAGCATGTTTTATCTGTGCCACCCCCACAACCCCGCTGGCATTGTGTTTAGCCGCGAAGAATTGCTCAAGCTTGGCGAAATTTGTTTGAAGCACAATGTCTTGATCATTTCAGACGAAATTCACTGCGATTTGATGTTGGACGGCAACAAACACAGCCCGATGGCCTCGGTGTCTGAGGCGATTGGCCAAAACTGCGTGACCTTGATGGCCCCCAGCAAAACCTTTAACGTGCCGGGCTTGGGCTTTAGCTTTGCGGTGGTGCAAAATAAACGCCTGCGCGAGCGCTTGCAACATGCCGAATCTGGCATTGTGCCGCACGTGAACGCGCTCGGCATCACGGCAGCCCACGCCGCCTATACCCAATGCGATGGCTGGCTGGGTGAACTACAGGCCTATTTGACCGAAAACCGCAATGTGTTGCTCGATTATTTGGCCGAAAATATGCCCGAGATCAAGGCCACCAAACCGGCTGGCACTTATCTCGGTTGGCTCGATTGCAGCCAGACCGGCATTTCGGGCAATGCCTATGATTTCTTTTTGAAAGAAGCCAAAGTGGCGCTAAACAATGGCGGCATGTTTGGCGCGGGTGGCGAAGGCTTTGTGCGCTTCAACTTTGGCACCTCGCGCAGCACCATGCTACAAGGTCTCGACCGCATGAAGGCGGCGCTGGATAATCTCAAGGTGTAAGGCGTATCTTCCGACCAAACAATCGATGTAGAGACGCGCCGGTGGCGCGTCTTTTGCCTTACCCAATCAAAAATGCGCCGATGGCGCGTCTTTCGCCTTACCAATCGAAAATGCGCCGATGGCGCGTCTTTCGCCTTACCCAATCGAAAATGTGCCGATGGCGCGTCTTTTGTCCCTGCCGAATCGAAGACGCGCCACCGGCGCGTCTCTACATCGTGCCACCTATAACATGAATGACAACAGCGCCAACATCATTCGCAACCCAAAGTTGTGGGCGGGGCTAAACAAGCCAGACCTGCCCATCGCACAGGCCGACATCGTCATGTTTGGCATTCCTTTTGATGGCGGCACGAGTTTCCGCGCCGGTGCGCGACACGGCCCGCAGGCCATTCGCAACATCACCTATACCATCTCGCCGACCACCGAAGATTTTAGATCGTTTGCCGACCTCAAGGTTCGTGACCTTGGCGATTTTGAGATGGGCGATTGGCAAACAATTGAAACGGCGGTAGCCGAGGTGGTAGCGGCGGGCAAGTTCTTCATCATGCTGGGCGGCGATCACTCCACCACCATTCCGGTGTTGCGCGGGGTTGACCGAGCCATCACAGGGTCATTGGGCATCATTCATATCGATGCCCATTTTGACTTGTGTGATGAGATGGACGGCAACCGTTTTGCGCACGGCTGCACCGAACGCCGCGCCTTGGACTTAAAGGCCGTCGGTGGCATCGAAAACCTGTATTTCTTGGGCATTCGCTCGATTGAATCGGACGAATTGGCCTTTTTTAACGCCAACGCGGTGCAGGTGTTTTCGGCCAAACAGATTGAGCAGCTGGGCACTGCGCGGGTGATCGAGACGGTGGTGGCGACAATGGCGCATTTTGACCAAGTTTACATCACGCTCGATATCGACAGCCTAGACCCAGCTTATGCCGCTGGCACGGGCACGCCGCAATTTGGCGGCTTGCAATCGCGCCAATTGCTCGCTATTTTAGAGGGTATGTTTCGGCTGAAGGTGATCGGCATGGACGTGGTCGAGGTGGCCCCCAACTTGGATGCCTCGCTGACGGCGGTCTTTGCTGCCCGCAAGCTCATTACCGAGGCGTGGGGGCATGTTTATTTTAAACGACGTTAAGGGGCGCGTTTACCCCCCAAGCTGATCACGCAAGTTTGGGCGCTGGGCCAGCAGGTGTTGCTTGAGCGCCTCAAGGGTGGCGGTGCGATGACAATGCTTGACCAAGGTGCGGATTTTGGCGATTTTGGTTTGCCCGCGCAGGTTTTCGTCGTCGATGCCCATCTCAAAACATAAGCCTTCGACCTCTTCAAACGAAAAATGCCCATTGATGAGCGGCACGAGCGCCCGCACCGTTGACGGCAGATTGGCATCTGGGTCGTCATAATAGCGTTGGGGTTGCAAGGCCAATGAAATCATCTTTTCGAGCGAGATGATGCGGCTGTCTTTTTCTTCGATGCGGGCCAGCAACACCTGTTTGTCGGTCTCTGCCAAGACTTTTACTCGCTGATATTCGGCAAAATAATCGGCGCTCATGGCCGATTTATCAGCATCGGGTGCAACTTTAAGCCGCGTATTAAACCCAGATGGCCCGCGTCGCTCCATCGCCACAATCTGTGGCTGGGCATCAGGGTGCAATTCAGACATATGTTTAATCGCTGCCGACATGGCGCGTGGGTCAACGCCTTGGCTATGATACAGGTCGAGTGTGTCGGTGAGCGGACGGATGAACTCGGCAAAATCGCCCGCGCCAAACACCTCGGCCTCATTGTCGGGTTTGCGCAGGCGGTTTGTTACCCCTGCGCCCACCGCCCGCATATACACATGACTGCATTGAATGTCATCCAGTTTGGTGTTGACGGTAATGCCCCAATCC